>CADBUX010000001.1 GCA_902797995.1 uncultured Erysipelotrichaceae bacterium
CATGGGATTATGGTAATCCCGAATGGTCTGTTATTGGAACATTATGGCACTCATTTGAGTGGATATTTTTTAGAATAGCACCATTATTAATTATTATAAGTACAGTTATATTAATAATATTATTTATAAAAAGAGAAAAATAAAACAATCAGAATATTAAGATATTAGGAACGAAAGTTCCTTTTTTGTGCTATAATCAAATATATGAAATGCTATTCATATTTAGGAGATGATATTTATGGAAAAATTAAATCTAGATACTTTAGAAGAAACATTGTTTGTTCCAATGCGAGGAAGAGTCTTTTGCAGTAGAACTTTTCCAGATACTTTTAAAGATGAGAAATCATTAGAAATAGCAGATCAATTACCAGAAGAATATATGAGTTTAGAAAGAGAAACAGAATATACTTTAATGGCTAGTGCTATTAGAAGTAAAAATATGGATATTTATATCAAAAAATTCTTATCAAAGAATCCTAATGGAACAATTATAAATGTTGGCTGTGGAATGGAAACAACATTCTATAGAAATGATAATGGTAAATGTACATTTATTGAAATGGATTTGGAAGAAGTAACATCAATGAGAGAAAAAGTATTTGGCAAGAATAAAAGAGATATTATACTAACTAAATCATTACTTGATTATAGTTGGCTTAAAGATGTTAAAAAAATGGCAAAAGGTCCATATTTGATAATTGCAAGTGGAGTCTTCTATTATTTTCCTAAAGATCAAATAATAGAGTTTTTAAGAAAAGTAAAATCATTGGGGAATGTAGAAATATTATTTGATACAGTATCCAAAAGTGGAATGAAAAGAACTAAAAAGTATATGAAACAATTAGGCAAAGAAGATGCAACAATGTATTTTTATGTAGATAAAGGAAAAGAATTAATTAATGAAATCGGAAATAATTGCAAATTAATTGATGAACATGATTTTTATGATTTTATTGAAGATAAAAGCAAATTTAAATTTAAAACAAAATTATATATGATTATTTCAGATAAACTTCATATGGTTAAAATGATTCAATTAAAATATAAGAAAGAGTAAACTCTCTTTTGTGATAAAATAGTTATAGGTGATTTGTATGGAATTAATAAAATTAAGAGATAAAGATATAAATGAATTTAAAAGGCTTATGCAAGAATCGTTTCAATATGGATATGAATTAATATATGGTAGTGATAAAGAACAAGTATTACCAGATAAGGATATTGATGAAAACTTAAATAATCCAAATAGTCATGCTTTTGAAATGATAGATAATAATGAGATTGTTGGTGGAGTTATTGTAACTATTAATGAAAATAATATTAACCATTTAGATTTCTTATTTGTTAAAGTAAGAGTTCAAAGTAAAGGTATTGGTCAAATGATTTGGAAAGAAATAGAAAAATTATATCCAAATACTGAAGTATGGGAAACTTGTACTCCATATTTTGATAAAAGAAATATTCACTTTTATGTAAATAGATTAAAATTTCATATAGTTGAATATTTTAATGAAAAACATCCAGATACAAATAGACCACTATATTGTTATGAAGAAGATGATGGTATGTTTAGATTTGAAAAAGTAATGAAATAAGGTATTTTATGAATATTAAAGTAAATAATGTTAATTTATATTATGAAGTTCAAGGAAAAGGTAATCCAATTATCTTATTGCATGGTAATAGAGAAAATAATAAAATCTTTGATAAACTAGTGGATTGTTTAAAAAATAAATATACTTTATATTCTATAGATAGTAGATGCCATGGTAAAAGTGAAGATACTAAAATAATATCTTATGATTTGATGTGTGATGATATAATTTGTTTTATAAAAGAACTTAAAATTAAGAAACCAATATTATATGGATTTAGTGATGGAGGAATAGTAGGTCTTCTTATTGCTATTAAAGAACCAAACTTATTAAAAAAATTAATTGTAAGTGGACCTAATTTATATCCTAAAGGATTTAAATTATCTATGTTATTGTATTGTAGATATGGATATTTTAAAACTAAAAATAAATTGTTTAAACTAATGCTAGAAGAACCAAATATCAAAATAGAAGAATTACATAAAATTAAAACACCTACAGTATTAATTGTAGGATCAAATGATATTGTTAAAGAAAAACATACAAAACTAATAGTCGATAATATAAATAATTGTAAATTTGAAAGAGTAAAAAAAGCAACACATAGTAGTTATGTAGTTTGCAATAAAAAATTATATGAAATATTGAAAAAATACTTATAGAATTAATATTAACAAATATTAATATAGTATTAATAATATATTAATGTTTTAGTGATTAACTTATAGTAGGTGATTTAGATGAAAAAGATATTAATAGTAGAAGATGAACAAGATATTGCAGAATTATTAAGACTATACTTAGAAAGTGAAAAATATTCTATAATAATTGCTGATGATGGAATTGATGCTTTAAAAATTATAAATACAACTAGCATTGATATGGCAATAGTAGATATTATGATGCCACAGATGAATGGATATGAATTAATAAAAAAAATAAGAGAAGAAGATAATAATTTACCAATAATTATTACTTCTGCTAAAAATATGGATAATGACAAAATAGTTGGTTTAAATTTAGGTGCTGATATTTATATAACAAAACCATTTAATCCTTTAGAAGTAGTCGCAAATGTAAAAGCTTTATTTAGAAGATGTTCAACAGGCGAAGAAAAAAAGAACAATATTAAATATGACAATTTGGAATTGAATATTGATGAATTTAATCTAAAAAAAGATAATGAATTAGTAAATTTAACCATAACAGAATTAAAAATTCTTATTAAATTAATGAAAAACCCAAATAGAATATATACAAAATCACAATTATATGAATGCATTAGTGGAGAAAACTATGAAAATGTTGATAACTCAATGATGGTGCATATTTCAAATATTCGCTCCAAAATAGAGGATAACCCATCAAAACCGAAATATATTAAAACAATTAAAGGATTAGGATATAAATTTGCTTATGAAAAAGAATCAGAATAGTTTTATCAAAACTTGTGTATTTTATCTGAGTATATATTCAATCATATTATTTTTAACATTTTTATTAATCAGTACTATAATTGAAAAAAGTACACAGAATATCTATTTTGATATTGAAAATATAAAAGAATATCAAAAATACTTAAAAAAAGATCAATATAACAAAATTCCAATACGTAAATTTTTAAGAAATGACATAGTGGTTTTTAATGAAGAGAACAAAGTTATATATGAAACACATAATTATGAAAAATTATATTTAAAACCAAAAGAATTTGATTTTATAGATGATACGTCATCAGATGCATATTTTATGGTACAAAAAGTTGATGATAACAATGAAGAAAAGTATATTATAAGTAAAAATTATTATAATAATTATAATAACATAAGAGAAGAAGAAAAAGTTGAATATGCAATTATTGATCACAATTATAATATTATAGAAGGTAATCTATTTAATGATAAAAAGAAATTATCTAAGGAAGAATTTAAATTATTAAGATATGGTGGAAAAGGAAAAAAGTTTATTTCAAAATATGTATTTTATAACAAAGATAATTTAAAAAGAACGATCATTTTTTATCAAAAGAATTTGTCAACAAAATCATATATAAAAATTACCAATAGAATTAAAATAAAATGGCTTATTGTTATACCTATTGTATTATTAGAAACTATTATAATAATACTTATATTTTATCGAAAAATTAGAAAATCAATAAAGTATACTAATAGAAAAATACTTAACCCAGAAATTGAAGACGACTATAATATACCAATCGAGTTTAATGAGTTATATATAAAAACTAGTAATTTAATAAATGATTTAAATTTAGAAAAAAAGAAAAGGGAAGAAGAAGAAAAAATAAGGAAAAATATTATCACTAGTTTAAGTCATGATATTAAAACTCCGTTAACAGTTATCCAAGGTTATACTAAAGCTTTTGAAGATAAAATGGTTCCAAAAGAAAAAGAAGAACAATATTTGAAAGCTATTTATGAGAAATCTATATTGGCAACAGAAATCGTTAATTCACTATTTCAATATACTAAAATGGAACATGCTGAATTTAAACCTAAATATGAGCATGCTGATTTTACAGAGTTTTGTAGAGAGTATTTAGCAATAAAATATTCAGAAATAGAACTACTAAATTATAAAATTGAATACAAATTAGATGAAAGAAAAAATATTTTTAATTTTGATAAAATGTTAGTAACAAGATTATTTGATAATATAATTAGTAATAGTATAAAATACAATAAAAAAGGAATAAAGATTTATTTTAATTATAAATTTACAAAAGATAATATTATTATTGATATTGCAGATAATGGTATAGGAATAAAAATGGATAATCCAAACAAACTATTTGAACCATTTATAGTTGGAAATGAGTCTAGAACAAAAGGACTTGGAACAGGATTAGGACTATATATAGCAAAGCAAATAGTTGACTTACATAATGGTGAAATATTAATAATAGATAAACCTAAAAGTCCTTATAAATTTCATATTAAAATAATATTCAAAAGGTAGAAATATTTCTACCTTTTAATATTAACAAAAATTAAGGTTAGATTTAGATTATTTTAAAACTAATATAGTATTATTAAAATGGTGATTTTATGTTAAATGTTATAGACTATTTTGAAAAAACATGCGAAAAATATAAAACAAAAACAGCTATTATATGTGAAAAAGAAAAAAACACATATGAAGAGCTACTAATCAAATCAAAAACTATAGGATCATGTCTAAAAAAAGACGTGACTATAACTAAACCTGTTATGGTTTTTATGGACAAAGGAATAGATACAATCGCATCATTTCTAGGAATCTTGTATGCTGGAGGATGTTATAGTTTAATTAATCCAGAGTTTTCAAAAGAAAGAATATTACAAATAAAGAAAGCATTAAATACTAATGTTGTTCTTACAAATAGTGAATTTTATGAACTGGCATGTAGTATTTTTAAAAAATGTACTATCATTGATGTTCAAAAAATAAATACAAGTATAGATGAAGATTTTATAAACAGTATCAAAGAAAGAAAAATTGATTTAGATCCAGTTTATATAAATTTTACATCTGGTTCTACAGGAGTGCCCAAAGGAGTTGTAGTATCAAATAGATCAATAGTTGATTTTATAAATGAATTCACAAATTTATTTAATATTACAGATAAAGATATAATAGCAAATCAAGCTCCTTTCGATTTTGATGTATCAGTAAAAGATATATATTCATCATTTTTCAAAGGAGCAACGTTACTGATAATACCGAGAAAATACTTTTCTGCTCCTTCTAACCTAATAGATTATATAATAGATAATAATGCTACAACTCTCATTTGGGCAGTATCTGCATTATGTTTAATTACAACATTCCATGGATTAGATTATAAAGTACCAACTAAGGTAAATAAAGTAATATTTAGTGGAGAAGTTATGCCTCTAAAACATTTAAAAATATGGATGGAAAAGCTAACTAATGCAACATTTATTAATGTCTATGGTCCAACAGAAATAACTTGTAATTGTACATATCATATAATTGATAGAAAAAGAGATTATCAAGATGCAATTCCTATTGGAATACCATTTAGAAATGAAAGAGTATTTTTATTAGATGATAATAATAAAATTGTTTTAGAAGAAAACGTTCAGGGAGAAATATGTGTAAGTGGTACATGTTTAGCTCTAGGTTATTATAATAATAAAACTCAATCCAACCAACATTTTACTAAGAATCCATTAAATGATAAATATTTTGAGAGAATATATAGAACAGGTGATTATGGAAAATATAATAGTGATAATGAATTATTATTCTGTGGAAGAAAAGATTTTCAAATAAAATATATGGGTCACAGAATAGAATTAGAAGAAATTGATAAAAAAATACAAGAGCAAGAAGAAATAGTAAGAAGTTGTACTTTGTTTGATCAAGAAAAAGAAAGGCTTTATACATTCTATATTGGAAATATAGATGGAAAAGAACTAAAGATAAAAATATCAAATAGATTACCGGTATATATGATTCCTAGCAAAATAATTCAAATAAAAGAATTTCCATTAACTAAAAATGGGAAAATAGATAGAAAAGAATTATTAAATAAGCTTAAAGGTGATAAAAATGGATTATAAAAAGTTAATAGGAAAATATAAAACACCTATGTTTTTATATGATTCTAATGTATTATGCAAAAGAATAAATTATATAAAAAGTAAACTAAATAAAGATTATAAAATTATATATGCCATAAAAGCTAATACATTTATCTTGAAAGAATTAGATGATTTAGTTGATGGATATGAGATTTGTTCATATGGTGAATATGAAATATGTAAACATCTAAGTCTTAATAATGAAAAATTTGTTATTTCAGGTGTTAACAAGGAAGAATACTATATAGAAGAAATGCTTAATGATAATGTTACTAAATATACAATCGAATCATTAAATCACTATTTGTTATTTGAAAAATTAACAAAAAAACTTCATAAAAAAATAAAAATATTGATTAGATTAACAAGTGGTAATCAATTCGGAGTATCAAAAGAAGATTTTATAAAGGTTATAGAATTAAATAAAGATAATGAACTAATAAAAATAGTAGGAATTGAATACTTTACTGGAACACAAAAATCATCAATAAAGAAGATAAATCATGAAATAGATTATATAGTTGATTTTATAAATGAAATTGAAAATAATTATAATCTTAAGATTGAAGAAGTTGAGTATGGAACCGGTTCACCAGTTTTCTATTTCCAAGAAGAATTTGATGAAAACAATTACTTTGATGAACTAAATAAGGCATTATCAAAAATAAAAGGAAAGAAGATTTCCTTGGAGATGGGAAGAACAATTGCTTCATCATGTGGTCAATATATTACAAGTATAGCAGATATAAAAAGTAATAAAGTAGGTAATACTATCATATTAGATGGTGGAATAAATCACTTAGTTTATTATGGACAAACAATGGCCATGAGAATTCCAGAATTTGAAATATTTCCTACTAGAGAAGATGAAAAAAAGCCCTATAATTTATATGGTTCATTGTGTACAATAAATGATATAATTTTAAAAAAAATTGAATTGAATAGTCCCCAAATAGGTGATTATATAGTATTTAAAAATACAGGGGCATATTCTATTACGGAAGGAATAGCTTTATTTTTAAGTAGAGAACTTCCTTGCGTAGTTATATATGATAAAAATGGCAAAGATATTCTTGTAAGAGAACATCTTAGGACAAGCCTAATTAATTGTCCAAATATAAAATAAAGGAGTAATAAAATGAATAAAATAATTGAAATATTAGAAGAATTAAAACCAGGGGTTGATTATAAAAATACAGAGAATTTAATAGATGGAAGATATTTAGATTCACTTACTATATTATCTTTAGTATCAGAATTAGAAGAAGAATTTGATATTGAAATTCCAACAGTTGAAATAATACCAGATAATTTTAATTCGGTAGAAAAAATAAATAGTTTAATAGAAAAACTTAAAGAAGATTAATTATGTTGATATTTTTTACTAAATTTTATAATTTTTTCTTTTTAATAATAACATTTTTCTATAATTTATTTCCAAAGAAAGCTAGACCAATATTGTTATTATTAGTTAGTTTAGTCTTTTTCTATTTAATGAGTTCTAAACTAATAATATGTCTCTTTTCAACAATAACGTCTATATATTTATCAACCATACTTATGGGTAAATTGGATGAAAAGAAAAATGAATTGCTAGATGGAAAATCATCAGAAGAAAAAAAACAAATAAAAAAAATATATAATAGAAAAAAGAAAATAGTTTTAATCGCATGTATTCTATTAAATTTCTCATTTTTATTTCTTTTTAAGTATTTGAAGTTTTTTACTATTAATTCAAATCACTTATTAAATTTATTAAACATAAATTATCAATTTAGTGTATTAAAAATAATAGCTCCAATAGGTATTTCTTTTTATACATTACAAGCTTTATCATACCTATTTGATGTATATTATGGAAAAATAAGCGCAGATAAAAATTATTTAAGAGTAGCCTTATTCATTTCATTCTTTCCTCAAATTGTTGAGGGACCTATGGCAAGATATTCTGATACAGCAGAGGATCTATATAAAGGGAATGACATAACGTATGCTAATTTTACATCAGGAATGCAAAGAATATTATGGGGTTTATTTAAGAAAATGATAATTGCAGATAGATTAAATATCTTAGTAAAAATGGTATTTAGTGGATATGCAGTCTATAGTGGTCCAATTTGTTTTATAGGAGCGTTAGGTTATACCATAATGTTATATATGAATTTTTCTAGTACTATGGATATCGTAATAGGAATAGGAGAAATATTGGGCGTAAAAATCCCAGAAAACTTTAGACAGCCATTCTTTTCTAAAAGTATATCAGAATTTTGGACAAGATGGCATATTAGCTTAGGTTTATGGTTTAGAGATTATATTTATTATCCTATTTCTTTATCTAAGACAATGAAAAAATTAACCATAAATTCTAGAAAAATAGTTGGTAATTATTTTGGACCATTAATAAGTGGAACAATTGCTTTATTCGCTGTATGGTCTTTAAATGGATTATGGCATGGTGCAGGATGGACATTTATTATGTTTGGAATGTATCATTTTGTAATGATTTTTACAGGAAATCTATTTGAACCATTGATTCGAAAAACATTCGTAAAATTTAATTTAGATAGAGAAAATATATATTATAGAATTTTTAGATCTATCAAAACATCTTTTTTAGTTATTATAGGAGAATTAATATTTAGAGCACCATCAGTAAAAGTTGCTTTAGTAATGTTAAAGAAAGTATTCACTGATTTTAATATAAAAATATCAGAAATGTCATCTTTAGGATTAGATATTTTAGATTATATAATATTATTTGTCGCATTAGTATTAGTACTAATTGTAGGTATATTAAGAGAAAAAAATATTAGTATTAGACAAGAAATAGGAAAAATGAATATTATTGTCAGATGGGCTATATTCTACATAATGATTTTTGTAATACTAATATTTGGAGCATATGGAATAGGTTATCAACCAGTAGGTCCAATGTATGCAGATTTTTAAGGAGATTAAAATATGAAAAATACAATTAAAATAATAATGTTCATAACTATTGCTGCAATTATTTATATGAGTCTTTCATATTTATTTATACCAAAATTAAATATAAAAAAATATGGAATGTACAATACCTCTATGTATGAATTATTAGCAGAAAAACAAAATACTATAGACACAATTGTACTAGGCGATAGTTTGGTTTATTCAGCTATTTCTCCAATGGAAATATACTCTAAACATGGATATACAGTTTTTGATTGTGCTGAACCGGCTCAAATAATGTCAGATGCATATGAGTATTACAAGATAGCAATAGATTCTCAAAATCCAAAAATTGTAATAATTGAACCAAATATGTTTTTTAGAGATCCAAAAGAAAAGCCATGGTTTAATAAAACACTTAAAATATTAAAGAATGTTTTTCCGTTAGTTAAATATCATAATAATTGGAAAAATCTATTCTTCGGAAAGAATTGGGGTCATATAAATAAAGGATATATTAAAATTCTACATACAAAAAGTGGATTTGAATATGATTATATGGCTGAAGAATTAAATGATAATCCATATGTTAAAGGAAAATATAAAGCTATAATACCATCTAAAAATAATATATATATCAAAAAAATAATAGAAGATTGCAAAAAAAGAAATATTAAAGTTCTATTATTAGGAGTTCCAAGTCAAAGATGTTGGAATTATGAAAAACATAAAGTAATTATGAAATTATCAAAACAATATGGAGTAGAATACATAAATCTAAATCTAGATGATAGAATTGATATAGATTGGAAAAAAGAAACAAAAGATCGTGGAAATCATCTAAATTATTTAGGTGCAAAAAAAGTTTCTGAATTTCTCGGAAACTACTTGAATAGTACTAATATAGTTGAAAGTCATAAACATAAAAAAGGTTATGAAGGATGGGATCAAGTCCTTAAAACATATATGAAAAGTTAATAAACAATAATCATAGCTATTGCATAATCGCCATCATGAGAAATTGAAACATCAAAAGTTTTATTACCATAATCATTTAAAATGCTATCATTAAGTTTAATAAAAGGTATTCCTGTCCCGTAATGAAGTATTTCTATTTCATTAAAAGGATAACTATCCATTCCAAGTTTTAAGGACTTTAAAAGAGCTTCTTTAGCCGCAAAAATACCTGCAATAGTATTAGTATTATAATCTCTACTTTTTATATATTCTATTTCATTAGATGAAAACATTTTATTAAATAAATGTTTTTTTTCTAATAAATTACTAAATCTTTTTATATATACAACATCAACACCAATATTCATATAAAATCACCTAATACTATTATAATATATTATCAATAAATATTATACAAAGTATTGATATTAATAGAATAAAAAAGCACACTATAATGTATAAATATAATTTGATAATTCAAATATTATCTTATATAATATAAGTGAACAAAGAAAATATAGGATATGCTAGAATTTGTGCACATTTTGTGCACATTAGATGAATATTTTATATAAAAAATGACAAAAATAGTACTTAAAATACAAAAAGTTATCTGTCCACAAACCATTGAAAATAAAGAAAATATCCATAATACTATAAATATGGAAAATATACTAATTTGGCTCGCATGTGGCAGTGGTAAGAAATATAAACAATGTCATGGTAAATAATCTCGTTTTCCCTATAAATAAAGGGTTTACGAGTTTTTTTGTTAAATATTAATACATATGATAAAAATACTTATTTCATGCTATAATATGTGAAAAGGAGTGATTTTATGTTTATGGCAATCAAAAGAGGTATTGTCGTTGTAATAGGTTTATCTTTGCAAATTCTGTTATTTTTATTTACTTATTTATATTTGGGAGATCATGTAACAGTTATTAGTATTATTTACCAAGTACTAGGATTTTTAATTGTTTTGTGGTTAATAAAGAATAGTAAAAGTTATGCTTATACTTTGCTATGGATAGTAATTATTCTATTGTTTCCTTTAGTAGGAACATTATTGTATTTAATTTTGGGATATAATAAGAAAATAAGTAGAGCATTAAAAAGCATAAAATCTAGCGAAAGCAATGCAAAAAAGTATTTAGTACAAGATAAAAATATTAGAAAAGAAATTGGAAATAATAGTAGGATTAAGTATATTACAGATTATTCTAATTATCCTGTAACTACTAATAATGATGTTACATATTATCCAATTGGTGAACTTGCTTTTGAAGAAATGTTAAAAGAGTTAAAGAAAGCAAAAAAGTTTATATTCTTTGAATACTTTATAGTAGCTAATGGTAAAATGTGGAATTCTATTTTAGAAATATTAAAGCAAAAAGTAAACGAGGGTGTTGAAGTAAGGGTTATGTATGATGATTTGGGATGTGTTACTACTTTAGATAGTTCTTATCCTAAATATTTACAGAGTTTTGGTATTAAATGTGTGGTATTTAATAAATTAAGTCCTCTTTCAGGAATTATTATGAATAATAGAGATCATAGAAAAATGCTTATAATAGATGGTAAGGTTGCTTTTTCTGGAGGAATAAATATTGCAGATGAGTATATTAATGAGATTGTAAAACATGGTCATTGGAAAGATAATGGAATAAAAGTGTCTGGTGATGCAGTTTGGAGTTATACAGTTATGTTTTTAACAATTTGGAATGCTTTTGATAAAATAGATAGTGATTTTACAAAATATAAGTATAGTTTTCCTAAGAGTAAGGGACATAAAGGTTATGTAGCTCCTTATGGCGAAACTCCTTTAGATGATGAAATAACTGGTCAAAATGTATATTTGAATATAATAAATCAAGCTAATGATTATGTATATATTTTTACTCCATATTTAATAGTTGATACTGATATGATTAATGCTTTAACGCTTGCTGCTAAAAGGGGCGTTGATGTTAGAATAGTTATTCCTGGTATACCTGATAAAAAAATAGTTTATTCTGTTTCAGAAAGTTATGTAGAACCTCTTGTAAAGGGAGGGGTAAAAGTATATAAATATACTCCAGGTTTTGTTCATTCTAAAGTTTTTGTATCAGATGATAATGTTGCTACTGTTGGAACTATTAATCTAGATTATAGAAGTTTATATTTGCATTTTGAATGTGGTTTATATTTAGAAGATGTAGAATGTGTTAAAGATGTAAAAAAGGATTTAGTAGAGACAATTACTAAAAGTAAAGAAGTATCTAAAGAAGAAGTAAAACCTTCAATAATAAAGAGCATAAAACAAGCATTACTTAGATTAATTGCACCTTTGATGTAGTGGTAACGTTGATAATATAATAAAATATTGTAAGGTTAAGATGTTAGGAACTAAAAAGTTCCTTTTTGTGTGATATAATTATAATGAGAGTGAGTGATTATATGAGTCTTATAATAAATATTTATTATACTGGGGAAAATGGTAATGCAAGAAAGTTTGCTGAAGAAATGGTTTCTAGTGGAATAGTAGATAGAGTTCGAGCTGAGGAAGGTAACGAAAGATATGAGTATTTCTTTCCTATGGATGATCCTGAAACTGTTATGTTAATAGATAGATGGAAAAATGAAAAAGCATTAGATATTCATCATAAATCAGAGATGATGAAAGAGATAGCAGATTTAAGAAATAAATATAATCTTAGAATGATAGTAGATAAATTTGCCCAATTGGAGGATAAGTAAAATGAGTTTTGAAGAGATTATAAGAAAAAGAACTGCGGTTAGAAAGTTTAGTGATAAAAAGTTAGAAAAAGAAAAGCTTGATAAGATTTTGGAAGCAGGAAGACTTGCTCCTACTGCTAAGAATAGTCAACCTATTAAGATATATGTAATTAAAAGTGAAGAAGGAATATCTAACTTGGATAAAGCTACTAGATGTAGATATGGTGCTAGTACTGTTTTAATAGTTTGTGGTAATAAAGAAGAAGCATATCATAAAGGGGAGTACTCAACTTATGAAATGGATTCTTGTATTGTAGCAACCCATATGATGCTTGAGGCCACAAATGTTGGAGTAGATAATATATGGATTGAATCTTATGATGAGAGTATCTTAAGAAAAGAATTTGATATACCTAATGAGTATATTCCTGTATGTATACTACCTTTGGGTTATAAAATAGATGATTGTCCTATAAATCCAATGCACGATAAAAGAAAAAATATTGATGAATTGGTTGAATATAAATAGTAGTTTTTTGTTTACAATCAATGGATTGTTATGATATGTTATTGATGGAAGGATATTGTTGAATGTAATACTTTTAGATTTTGGTTGTGTCTTGTATACTATTTATGGTAATTCTGACGACGATGTTGATATAATAAAGTAGTAAAAAAGCATATTTATTTGGAGGTTAGTTTGAAAAAGAGTTCTATTATTGTTATTGTTTTACTAATTATAGTTATTATAATTGTATTGCTGTTACTAAAATTAAAACATAATAGTAAAGCAGTCAATATTTCTAATATTGAAAATTTAGATTTTTATTATACACAAGGGTATATGGCTAATTCAGATGTTAGATATGAAATTAAGTGTAAAGAGGAGTGCGTTTTAATTTATAAACCTCTTGGTTTTTCAGATAAAGAATCTAAAAAATATAAAATTAGTTCTGATGTAATTTTAGAAGTCGAAAATTTACTTAATAAATATAGGATTTATGAATGGAATGGTTTTCATGAAAGTGATAAAAATGTCTTGGATGGAGATTCTTTTGGCTTTTTTGTTACTATGAATGATGGTGATAAGATTCAGGCTTCTGGTTATATGAGCTGGCCTAAGAATTATGGGAATGTAAAAAGGGGACTTGAATCTATATTTGAAAAAGTAATAAAATAATAGTGTGTGGAGGTTTTTATATGAAAGATTTATCTATAGTTGATAATTATATGGACGAAAGGGAATTTAGAAATTATGTTCAAGTTTTGCTAATAGACAGAGGATATAAGTCTGTTACTATCGATGATGTGAGATTATCAGATGATACAAAGTTAAATGATAATGATATGCTTGCCCAAAAAGATGATATCACTTATACTATTCAAACTTTTTTAAATGTTCCTGTTGGTAAAAATGAAATTGATGAAACTTATGATGATATGGATGCAGAAAGTGTTAGTGCGGGTATAATTATTACTAATACTAAAGTTTATGATGAAATTAAGGACTATGCTAAAACTAAATCCATAGAAATTTGGGATAGAGATAATTTATAAAATTTAGTAAAATGCATTTCATAAATGAAATATATGTTGATAAAATTGTTTTATTCTAAATGGATATTTCTTCATAGTGGTGTTATAATGTTTTGTGATAGCTAAGGGTTGATGAAAATATATAGTTACATTTGTAACTTTTTTCTTGCTTTTTTTTAAAATTTGTGTTAATATATCGCCTAGGTGATTTTATGCTTGAATTAAAAAGAGGTTATGATTCTAATTGTAAAGAAAAATTTATAATTAAGACAGATGAAGGGCCATTTAAGATTTATTATGGTTCTGATTTATGTTTATATTGGTCTTGTAGTGCATCTGATGATATGAAAGATTTTTATCAATTTACGATTACTAATGAAAACAGACATGTTTATAATATGTTTGCAGCACTTTATGATTCTGTTGTCAGCAAAATGCCTTTTAAACATTTCTGTACTGATGAACCACAAAAGTATTATTCTTACAATGATAACAATTTAGTTAAAGATAATGCTATAGAATGGCATAGTGATGATTTTTCATACGATGCTGCAAGTGTTTTAAAAATAGAAAAGAATAGCGAAACTGATAATTTTATAGTATCTTTTTATAAAAGTAAGCTTTCTTTTGATGATATTGGAGCTTTTTCTACTAATTCAGTTAAAATTGGTACTGGTGAATCTAGATATTCTCCATATAACGCTACATTTATAGATATGTATAAAAAGATGTGCAATTATTGTGAACAACGTGGTCATACATTTAGTAATAGTAAATTTGGGAGAAGAAGAGTTAGAACTAGATAAGTTCTAACTTTTTTGATTGACCCATAATTTATATGTTATTATATTTAAGTAGGTGATTTTATGGTTGATATAAAAAGGTATAATAGTTCAGTTTGTGAAGTGTTTTCTATAACGAATAACTCTGGTAACCTAAAGCTTTTTACTTTTTATGATAATGACTTGCGTTTTACATGTGATGACCTTGAAAACTTTACTTATAGCATTGAAATATGTCCAGATGATTCATATTTTTATACACTCGTTGATGAAGTATATGATGCTGTTTCTAATCGTCAACCATTTAAATATCTTAAGTTTGATTTTGATGATAATGATTTAGTATTTTCTGAAACAGTTAGCAATTCTAAAAGCTTATTTAAAAATGGCGTAATAGAATGGCATAGTGATGATTCTGTTTATAATGTTGGTAGTGTTCTTTACATATTGAAAGAAGATAATAGATATACTATGACTTTTCAAAAGAGCAAAGCACATTTAAATAGAGTTGACCCTTTTGCAGATTTTACTGTCACTATTGGAAATAATAGTAGATATAGTCCTTATAATATAACGTTTATGAACATGTTTAATAAACTTAGGGATTATTATGTTAATCAAATAAATATAAGTAATCATGTATCGAGAGAAATAGTTAATGTTCGAAAAAAATAATAATAGTGAGGTGTTTTATGGTTCAAGTAATTAAAAAAAATTTAGATAATACAGATGCTATTCTTATAAATGCAGATGAAGGAATGTTTTATATTACTTTTGCAGGTAATCTGGATCTTTACATTGGTTATTACGGGGAAGATATAAGAAAAACTGATAAACATAGTTTTATTGTTTCGAAAGATAATTATTTTTTGTATAGGTGTTTTGATGAGTTATATGATGCTATTATTTGTGAAATGCCTTTTAAAAATGGATTTGTATCTTTGGATAAGTACCCTCTTAAACATCTTTATTATCCGCTTATAAATAATAAAGTGATAGAATGGCACAGTGATGATGGTCTATATGATAAAGCTGCAATTCTTTTTATAGAAAAGATCGATGGATCATATAGAATTACTGTTAAGGAAGGATTAGTAAGTGATATCAACATTCAGACTTCTTCTGTGAGATTTAGAAATCATGGTAGTATATACGATCCATATAATTGTGCATTTATGGGCTTGTATAACCAACTTTGTACTCACAATTTTGACTATGAACAAATTACGATGGATGAGTATATAGATAGGATAAAAATTAAGAAAAGATAAAGACATTTCTTGTTTACTTTATCTTTTTTTGTGTGATATAATTTTATTGTAGGAGGATTTAGTTATGACAAAAGTAACAAAAGAGAATAATTGGGGAGAAAATGACGTTATCAACGTTCAAACAAATGAGGGAAACTTTTATATTTCATTTGAAAAAGACTTAAATTTATATTTTAGTTATTCAGGAAACAATATTGAAGATGAAGATGAGTATAGTTTTACTATTGATAAAGAAAATGCTTTTTTATATGAATGTTTTGATGAATTATATGATTCCATAGAGAGTGAAATGCCTTTTAAATATAGTGAAAATTTACCTAATACAGATTGCGTGTATCCACTTTCTAAAGTTTGTGTAGAACTTGATCATGGAGATGGCATAATAGATTGGCATAGTGAAGATGAATCAAATTATGATTTGGCTAGTGTTTTAGAAATAATGCCTTATATTGATTCTTATATTGTTACGTTTAAGAAAAGTAAATCTAAGATGGGGCATTCGGCTTACTCTGTTTGTATAAAGAATGGTGGTAGTGGATATGACCCATACAATGCTTCTTTTATGATAATGTATAATAAACTTCGCGGACATAATTTTGAATTAGATAATAACTCTTTAGATAAAGGTTATATTAGAACTCTTAAAAGATAATTTATTTTATCTTTTTTTAATCTTTAATTTGTTATATAATTATACTTATAATGGAGGTATTGTATGGAACTTTCTCTAATTAAAAAAAAATTACTAGATTCTAATTTAAAAATCAAAGATTTATGGAGGTTACTTTGAAGTAGATTCTAAGCTTGAAGCGATTCGTTTATTAGAAGAAAAAAGTAATAATCCATCTTTTTGGGATGATAGTGAAAAGGCTCAAGAAGTATTAAAAAAGATTAATTATCTGAAGGAGATTACTTCAAATATAATTTCTGTTAAGGATATAGTAACTTCTGATTTAGAAATTGTATCTTTACTTGAAGATGAGTATGATGAAGATTTATTTTCTTCAATATCTACTGATATTTTAAGTCTTGAAGAAAAAGTATCTTCTTTAGAACTTGAAGTATTACTTTCTGGTGAGTATGATCATAATAATTGCATGCTTGAAATACATTCTGGTGCAGGCGGAACTGAAGCCCAAGATTGGGCTAATATGCTATATAGAATGTATGAAAGATGGTGTTTAAGTAAAGGATATAATGTAGAGGTTCTTGACATACTTGATGGGGAAGAAGCAGGTATAAAAAGGGTTACTTTGTTTGTAAAAGGAATTAATGCATATGGATATTTAAAATGTGAAAAAGGTATTCATCGTTTAGTAAGACTATCTCCTTTTGATAGTAATAATAAAAGACATACATCTTTTGCTTCTGTTGATGTTATACCTGAAATTGATGATAGTGTTGATATTGAGATAAAAGATGAAGATTTAAAAATTGATGTATACCGTAGTAGTGGAGCAGGTGGACAAAGTGTTAATACTACGGATAGTGCTGTTAGAATTACCCATTTGCCTACTAAAATAGTGGTCACTTGCCAAAATGAGAGAAGTCAGTTAAAAAATAAAGAAAAGGCTCTTTCTATTTTAAAAGGAAAACTTAAACTTCTTGAGGAAGAAAGGAAAGAGGCAGAGCTTGCAACACTTAAAGGTAATGCTAAGAAAATAGACTTTGGGTCTCAGATTAGAAGTTATGTTATGCATCCATATTCTATGGTGAAAGATCATCGTACCGGAGTAGAAACTAGTAATGTTTCTAAGGTTTTAGATGGCGATTTGGATATGTTTATAGATGGATATTTAAGGAGTTGATTAAATGGATATTGTTGCTAGTATATATAAGAAACATCAAATTGAAAGATATTTTTATTTAGTAATAGGTCTTATTATTTGTGCTTGTACTTATAATATTTTTATAGTTCCAAATGATATTGTATTTGGAGGAGTTGGAGGCATTAGTATTATTGCTAATCATTTTCTTGGAGTTAAGCCTTCAATATTTATGCTTGGTTGTTCCTTTGTTTTATGTCTTATAGGATTTGTATTTTTACCAAGGGAAAAAGTTTTAAGATCGATTGTTGGTGCAATTCTTTTGCCTATTTTTGTTGAACTTACTTCTTTTCTTGGTGATGTAATAGTTATAAAAGATGCTGATATGCTTACTATTTCTCTTTTTGGAGGAGTATTTTATGGTCTTGGACTTGGCATCGCTTATAAATATGGTTTTAGTTTAGGTGGAACTGACTTTTTAACGGAAATTGTTCATAAGTATTTTAGATTAACTATGGGCAGTTGTATGCTTATTGTAGAAGGTATTATTGTTGTTTGCGGTGCATTTGTTTTTGGGGTTACTAACTTTTTATATGCTGTTGTAATACTTTATTTAATAACATTTTTAGTTGATAAAGTTATTCTTGGTATTTCTGATAAAAAGGCTTTTTATATAGTTACAAGTAAGAAAAAAGAGGTTTCTGACTATGTTATTAATACTTTAGGGCATACTATTACTGTTTTTTCTGCTACGGGAGGTTTTTCAAAGAAAAAAGTTTCAGTATTGTTTACTGTAGTACCTACTAGAGAATATTATAAACTTAAAGAAGGTATTAGTCATATTGATTCAGGAGCGTTTTTCACTGTTGTTGATGCTTATCAAGTTAGTGGTGGTGAATAATGGATAATTCAAAGAAAAAAGTTTCAATTTCTTATAAGAGATATCTAAAATTTTTATTAGCTCTTGTTTTAATAGCAATATCATATAATCTATTTATCATTCCTATTAATTTAGTAGCAGGTGGTGCTGGGGGACTGGGTGTTCTTTTTAATAATTTGTTTGGAATTAATCCTTCTTTTATAATATTTATAGAATCTTTTATTACTTTTATTTTAGCTTATATTTTTCTTGATTTGGATCAAGCGTGTTCAACACTTTTTGTAGCGGCCTTTTATCCTGTTTTAGTAAGAGTTACTAGTAATGTTTCTGATATATTTGTTATTGATACACATCATGTTTTATTAATGGTTTTGTTTGGTGCAATTTTAACAGGAATTGGGCAAGGGCTGATATTTAAAGAGAATCTTAATATTGGAGGTTTTTCTGTTTTAGCTAAAGTTGTTTATAAATATACTAATATTTCTGTAACTTATACTAATGCTTTTATGAATGGTATTGTTATTATTCTTGGTGCCTTTTTTATAAAATTTAGTATGATATTGTATGCAATTTTATTTATATTTATATTAAGGTATGTTAGTGAACGTATTATTCTTGGAGTAAGTAGCAATAAAACTTTTAAGATTATTAGTTCTAAATATCAAAGAATAGAAAAATATATACATTCTCTTGGACACGATGTTACCATTTATGATACCGTGGGTGCATATAAAGGGGGAGATGCTAAGTTATTAATGACTGTAGTACCTACTTCGGAGTTTATTCTTTTAAGGGATTATGTTAGAAGCGTTGATAAAAAAGCATTTATTTTTGTTACAAATACTTATGAAGTAGGTATGCAGGATTACTCTATACGTAAAGGAGCTAAATAATTTGTTCCTTTGCTTTTTTTTAGTTTCTTTTTGTGTTATAATGTAATATAAGTGAGGTGTTTGCTTTGGACATAATTAATATGAAAAATGTTTATAAAACTTATCCTAACGGTGTGGGTGCTGTATTTAATTTAAATCTTTCAGTTGAAAAAGGTGACTTTGTTTTCATTATTGGTGGCTCAGGAAGTGGTAAAAGTACTCTTATAAAAATGCTTTATCGTGAAGAAAAACCATCTCGTGGAGAAATTATTTTAGGAGGAGTTAATGTAGGAAGACTTCGTAATTCTAAAGTATATAAACTTCGTAGATTGATTGGTGTTGTTTTTCAGGATTATAAATTATTACCAAAACTTACTGTTTATGAAAATGTAGCATTTGCTTTAGAAGTAACAGGAGTTGATAGTAAGCAGATAAGAAAGAGAGTTATTGATGTACTTGATAAAGTTGGACTTAAGCATAAGGCTAAAGAATATCCTGATAAGTTATCTGGTGGTGAACAACAAAGAGTTGCTATAGCAAGGGCTGTTGTAAATCTTCCAAAGATTCTTATTTGTGATGAACCTACAGGTAATTTGGATCCTAAAATAAGCATGGAAATTATGGAAATACTTGAAAAAATAAATAAAGAATATGATACTACTATTCTAATGGTTACTCATGATCTTGATATTGTTAAGAGAATGAAGAAGAGAGTTATTGCTCTTAAAGAAGGAAGAGTAGTAAAAGATTATAAGGCAGGTGAGTTTGTAAGTGAAAAGTTGTAGAACTATTTATAGAAGTATGAGAGATGCTTTAAAAAGTGTTGTTAGAAATTTTAGCTTATCACTTGCTTCCATTACTTGTATTACAATTACTCTTGTAATAATTGCGGCGGCTCTTCTTATTGCAGACAATGTTAAGAATTTTACTGATGAGATAGAAAAAGATGTTACAATTGTAGCTTTTCTTGATTCTGATGTAGATGATCAAACAAAAGAAGATTTTGAAACTTCTATAAAGAAAAATACTAATATTGAAACTTTTGATTATAAATCTAAAGAAGATGTAAAAGAAGACATGATAAAAGAAAATGAAACATTTAGTAAAGTAATATCAGGATGGGATAAGGATAGTAATCCCCTTATGGATACTTATACTATAAAGGTACATGATGTTAGTAAGATAAAGAGTACTGCTAAAGAGATAGAAAGTACTAAAGGAGTTAATTCTGTTCAATATGGAGAAGGTCTTGTTGAAAAGCTAGTTGGTGTATTTAATGCTATTGAAAAGATAACTTTTATAGCAGCAGGAGCACTTATAATTGTTACAATTTTCTTGATTATAAACACTATAAAACTTACGATATTTTCTAGAAAAAGAGAAATTGGTATTATGAGACTTGTTGGTGCAAGCAATCTTAGAATAAAACTTCCATTTGTTATTGAAGGTATTATTCTTGGTATTATTGGATCAATTATTCCAATACTTGTAGTTGTATTTGGATATAGTACGATGTATGATTATTTTAATGGAGTGCTTTTCTCTCCAGTTATTAAACTTGTTAAACCAATGCCATTTGTTATGAATACTTCAATTATTGTACTTATTATTGGTATGATTGTTGGTATGATTGGTAGTGCTAGGGCTGTAAGGAGGTATGTAAAAGTCTAATGAAAAAAAGTAGGGTTTTGATTATATTTGCTTCGCTTCTACTTTTAATTCCTTTTAGTGCTAATGCTCAAACTATTCAAGGTTATAGAAATAAAATTAAGGCTTTAGAACAAGAAAAATCAGAAAGTGAAAGTAAGAGTGAAGACGTTCAAAAGAAAATTGATGCTGCAGAAGCTAGGATAAATGAAATAACTAATCAAATAGTTCAAGCAAGAAAGGATCAAGAAACAACTAAAAAAGAAATTGCAGAACTTGAAAAAGAAATTAAGGCTAAAGAAGAAGAAATAAAAGATTTAATCACTTTTTATCAAGTGTCTGAAAATGATAATTTCTATTTAAAGTTTATATTTGGTGCTGAGAACTTTGAAGATTTGATTTATAGATTTTCAGTAGCAGAACAATTAACGGATGCTAACGATAAGTTGGTTGATGAAATGAATGCTTTGGTTGCAAAGAATGAAAAGAAAGTAAAGGAACTTGAAGCACAAGAAAAGAAGCTCGATAATCTTAATGCAGAAATATCTAAAGAAATTGATAAGTTAGGGAATCAAAAGAAGAAATATACTGAAAATGCTTTAACAGTAGATGAACAAATAGAAACGATTGAAAAACAAATAAAGTATTATAAGAGCAAAGGTTGCGGTGAAACAGAAGATGTTGCTGTTTGTTCTAGACCTGCTGCAAGTAGTTATGGACAAGCTTCTAGTAGTGCTGCTAATTTAGTGCCAAGTGCTAAAGGATTTATAAGACCACTTGCTTATGGATATATTACTTCATATTATGGTGGTAGAATCCATCCAATATTTGGTACTGCAAGTTATCATAGTGGTGTTGATATTGCTGCAAGTACTGGTACTACAATCATGGCTTCTAACAAAGGTGTTGTAGTTGGTGCTGGATGGTATAGTGGATATGGTAATGCAGTACTAGTTTATCATGGAGAAGCAGGATATGATTATACAACATTATATGGGCATATGAGTAGCATTAGTGTTTCTGTAGGACAAGCAGTATCTCGCGGACAAAAAATCGGAGAAGTTGGTTCTACAGGATGGTCAACTGGGCCACATTTACATTTCCAAGGTATGTATGGTAACGGTTATAATTTAAGTTCAACATTTGATCCATTTAATTTAGTATATATGCCACTTTCTTGGTAAGAGACATTGGTTTATACCGGTGTCTTTTTATTGCATATTTCTATTTTTAGTGTATAATTTTATTAGTATAAGGGGTATGCAATGTGAAAAGAGTATATTTAATTCTTGGATTATTTTTTGCTTTTTTGTCCTATATTTTTTTAGGATTTTTTGCGCACTTTTATAATTATAGTGTTGATAAAATATCTGTAAGAGATATATCTTATAAAGATAAAATTGTTAGAATAGGTTTTTCTAATTCTTATGGCAATATATATTGTGCTGTGGTCTACGGGGATAAAACTAATACTATAAAGTGGGAACGTGTTAAGGATGGCAATTGTAATTATAAAATAAAAGATTTTGGTAATTATAACATTTATATAAAAAAGAATAATAGTATTAGAAAAGTTTATGGTATTAATAAAGTTTTATATGTTTCTATAGATAAAGATAAATATTATTTAGCAGTTAATGATAGCAAAAAGATTGTTTATACTAGTATTAGTATTGGATATGATAGTTTACCTGTTAAGTCTGATGATGAATCTATTGCCTATGTAAAGAATGGTGTTATTAATGCTACAAAGAGTGGTACCACTAAGATTAGAGTTGGTGATAAAGAAATAACTGTTATTGTTACTGACTTAATTGATAAGATGCCTAAAAAGTATAATTATAAAAGGCCATATTTATCGTGTGGTGTTTTTTCTAAGAAAGAAGCTGTTTTACTTGATGAAATACTTTTTGATAGGGTGAAAGATGCAGGTGAAGGGACTCGTGCTGGTGTTGTTTCTGCTGCAAGATTTTTAACACTTGAGTTTCCTTATAGAATAAGTTATTTTTCTGAAAATGGTAGACTTGGCCCTCCTTATTCTAGAATAGCGGATGGTGAAGGTAGATATTACCATAAAGGGTTATATTTGAGTAGTGATAAGTACAAAGATATTAATCCTTCGATTAAAGGACCTAAAATGTGGGGATGTTCTATGTATTCTAAACCTAGTGGTAAATATAGAAAAAATGGTTTAGATTGCAGTGGTTTTACAACATGGGCTATTTTAAATGGTGGTTTTGATATTGGTGATTTACCCGCTCATGCTGGTAATAATTCTGCTTATAATTTAAATGATATTGGTAAAGAAGTTAAATTAACTCGTAAAGTTGCGTTATCCGGAAAAATAAAAGCAGGTGATTTACTTGGTGAAGTTACTGTTTCTGAAGGACATTCTGCACTTGTTGTAGGAATAGATAATGATTATTACTATGTTGCTGAGTCTTTATGGATCTTTCCTTTAGGAGTTAATATTAACAAGTATAAAAAGGGTGATGTTCATAAATATTTTGAAACAGTTAATTTAATGGATAGTTATTATAAAAAGCAAGGGAACTATACTGCAATGTGGTATTAGTTTCTTTTTTCGTGTTTTTTCTTACTTTTTTGTGATATTCTAAATATGGGTGATGATTATGGATGATAAGTACGTTGAATTATTAGTTAGTAAATGTACTAATTTAGAAAATAATAAATGTTTGTTTATTAATTATAATAAGGAAATTAAAGATTTTGTTTTAAAAATAGTATCTTATGCTAAAAGTATTGGTGTATCTGATATATATCTGGATGAAGAAGATATTCATTATACTCATGATTTACTTGCTAAACTTTCTTTGGAAGAGATTAAAACTTGTGATTATTTTAATAAAAAAATATGGGATACTTATGCTAAGAAAGGTGCAAGTTTTTTGATAATAGAAACCGAAGTTCCTCATGTTATGGATGATATTGATCCTGAAAAGATTGGACTTATGGGAAAATTAAAGCGCGAAACTAAGCCTTTATATAGAGAACTTCAAAGAAGATGTAAACTCGCTTGGTGTATTGCGGCTTACCCTGGTAAAGAATGGGCTAATGATGTTTTTAAAAATGATTCTAATTCTTATGAAAAGTTAAAAAACTATATTTTTAAAACTTGTATGTTAGATAAAGAAGATCCTTGTTTGGAATGGGATAAATTTATAAATCGAAACACTGAGGTAATGAATAAACTTAATTCTTTAAAATTAAAAAAATTACATTATACTAATTCTTTAGGGACTGATTTAGAAATTTATTTACCATCTGGATATTTATATGCTGGAGGTAAAGATGAACTATGCATAGTTAATATGCCTAGTTACGAGGTTTTTACAAGTCCTGTTTGGAATAAAACAAAAGGTATTGTATATAGTTCTAAACCTTTAATGTATAATGGCAGTCTTATTGATAATTTTTGGATAAAGTTTGAAAATGGAAAAGTAATAGATTATGATGCTCGTGTAGGTCTTGATGTTTTGAAAGAAATTATTGAAACTGATGAATATTCTTGTTATTTAGGAGAGGCAGCGCTTGTTGAAAAGAACAGTCCTATAGCTTTTTTGGGATTTAATTTTGGTACTACTTTAATAGATGAAAATGCATCTTGTCATTTAGCACTTGGTGCTGGTTTTTCTGAATGTATTATTGGTGGACTTGATATGAGTGCCAAAGAATTAAAAGAGCATGGTATAAATGATTCAAAACAACATGTTGATTTTATGATAGGTACTGATGATTTAAATATAACTGGTGAAACTATAGATGGAGAACAAATAGTTATTTTTGAAAATGGTAAGTTTTCTTCGCTAATAGTTGATTAATTTATATATTTGTGGTATAATTTATACTTGTTTAAGGGGGATATTATGACAAAGTTTACTGAAAGAGACGTATATAATCATATATATTGTAAAATATTTAATACTGATGTTTATGAAGTGTTTCCTGAATTAGGAGATTATATAAAAGAAGATTATGTTGCTGTTACGGGTTTTTTAGAGGATTTTCTTATAGATTTATTTGATTTATCGAAAACTGTGGTTAAGCCTTTTTTAGATGAGCGCTCTACATATGCGTATAGATCTTTTTATGGTATTGGTAACTTTGGACTTGCTCAATCTAAAGGTTATATAGGTAAACAATTGTCTTTAACTGGTGAAAGAATAGGACAATTAATTAAAGCTAGTGATATTTCTTTAATTAATATGATTATTTATGAATATAAAACTTATAAAAATAACAATATTTTTTCAGACGAAGTTTTAATTGAGGAACTTAATCTTTCTAGAGACGTTTATAACAAACTAAAAAGACAAGGCATTAATACTGTTAGTGAAATTGATTTGGATTATCTTAAAGATTTAAATAATGGTTTTGGAGAAAAAACTTGTAATGCGATAGAAAAAGGTATTTCTCGTATTAAAAATAGATAATTTACTTGACAAATAAGCATTTCTTGTGCTATTCTTTAATCAAGAAGCACGGAAGTGTTTTTATTTTGAAAAAAAAGCATATAATTAAGAGGTGGGTTATGAAGTCTAAAAATGATGTAAAAACTGATAAAAAGGTTAAAAAGACTAAGAAAAACGGATTTTTTAAGAATGTTATTAATGAACTAAAAAAAGTTAAATGGCCAGATAAAAAGTATATGGTTAAATATTCGGTTGCAACATTTGGTACAATTATATTTACATGTGCATATTTTTCATTAGTTACTGCACTATTTGCACTTATTAAGAAAGGAATATTAGGATAATGGATAAAAAGTGGTATGTTGTAAATACTTATTCTGGACATGAAAAAAAGGTTCAAGAAAAACTTTTAATGCGTGCAAGTTCTATGAATATGGAAGACTATATTTTTAGAGTTATTGTACCTGAAAGAACTGAAACTGAAATAAAAGATGGTGTAACTAAGGAAAAGGTAAAAAAATTATTTCCTGGATACGTTCTTGTTGAAATGGTTATGACAGATGAAGCATGGTTTGTTGTTCGTAACACACCTGGGGTCACAGGATTTATTGGATCATCTGGAAAAGGTGCTAAACCTACACCTCTTCAACCATATGAAGTTGATAGAATACTTAATAGTATGGGTATGAGTAGACTTGAAGTTTCTACTGATCTTAAGGAAGGTGAAATTGTTAAGATTACTGGAGGACCATTTTCTGGTATGGAAGGTAAGATTTATTCACTTGACTTGGATAACCAAAAACTTACAGTACTTCTTGATTTGTTTGGACAAGAAACTGATGTAGAGGTTGAAATTTCTCAAATAGAGAAAGCATAAGTTGTGTTTTTATAATTGAGGTTTATGGTTATGAAAGATTGGATTTTAGAAAATACTGTTGTTACACAACAACAATATGATTACTTTTTAGACAGAGTAATTAGTCATCAATCTAATGATGGATTAAAAAGAAAAAAATGGAGAAATGTTAAAAATCATCCAATGATTAAAATACAGAGTTTTACTGTGTATAATCCTAAACTTATTACTTCGTTATCAATTAAAAGAACTGCTAATAATATGTATGGTTATAAGGGCTTGGAATTTTTGCTAATAACTGATTATGCTGAACAAAATAATATTGAGTTGCCTGAAAAATTAAAAAATGATCTTTTAGATTCTAGATTAAGAGCTGGAAAGTGTGATTATTTAAGTATTGAGCTTATGAGTTTTTTTAAGAATTCTAGAGTTCTTATTATCAGAATTGAGGATTGCTATATAGAAGATGAACCTGTTACTCATGTGGTGGTTGAAATTCAAACTGATAAGGGTAGTTATATTCTGGATGCTACTAAAAATCTGTTTATGGAAACCAAACAGTATTTTAATATGATGGGAAGAGTAGAAGTTTTAAATGTTGTTTCTTCAGAAAAAGCTAAAAAAGATATTGATGAACTTATATCGTTAGGTTTAGGTTCAGAACTTCTTGGGGCAGAGTATTTTGCTTTTGATGAGGAAATTATGAATGCTGTTAATAGAAGATAAAAATTGTTTTATTGAGAACAAAAACATATATTTTAAAACAAACTATTGATATTTTTAGCTAAAAGTGCTATTATTTAATACGTTTATATATATTTTGTATATATAATTATAAATTTAAGTGGGAAGCAAAGCGGCTATTATTACCACTCGCGAAGAATTAAAACAAAAATAATATGGAGGTGTTTTTCGTGAATAAGGAAGTTGTTAAAGTAATTAAATTACAAATTGAAGCAGGAAAAGCTACGCCAGCTCCACCAGTTGGTACTGTTCTTGGACCTGCCGGAATTAATTTAGGAGAGTTTTGTACAAAATATAATGATGCTACAAGAGATAGAATGGGAGATGTTCTTCCTGTTGAAATTTCTGTATATGAAGATCGTTCATTTGATTTTGTAATTAAGACTCCACCTGCAGCATTTTTAATAAAGAAATATGCTAAGGTTAAAAAGGGATCTACAAAAGGCTCAAGTGAAATAGTTGGATCGCTTACAAAAGAACAACTTAAAGAAATAGCAGAAACTAAATTACCTGATTTAAATGCTTATACTGTTGAAGAAGCAATGAAAATAGTTGCAGGTACTGCTAAAAACATGGGAATTGAAATAGTTGAATAATTAGTAATTAATAGTTAATACATAGACTTTGTTCTATGTGGGAGGTAGAACCGCTAATACCACATAAGGAGGAATTAAGATGAAGTTTAGAGGAAAAAATTATAAAAACGAAGCTTCAAAAATTGAAAAAGGAAAACTTTATACTAAAGAAGAAGCAGTTAAATTAATTAAAGAAGTATCCAATACTAAATTTGATGCTACTGTAGAAGTTGCAATGAATTTAAACTTAAATGTTAAAAAAGCTGATCAACAATTAAGAGGTGCTATAGTGCTTCCAAAAGGTACTGGTAAAAGTGCTAGAGTACTTGTTATAGCTAAAGGTGATGGGGCTAAAGCTGCTAAGGAAGCTGGGGCTGATTACGTTGGTGAAGCTGACATGATTGAAAAGATTCAAAAAGAAAACTGGTTTGATTTTGATACTTTAATTGCTACTCCTGACATGATGCCAGCTCTTGGTAAAATTGGTAAGATTCTTGGACCAAAAGGTCTTATGCCAAATCCTAAAACTGGTACAGTAACAATGAATGTTAAACAAGCTGTAGAAGATGCTAAAGCTGGTAAGCTTGAATATCGTACAGATAGTTATGGTAACGTTCATGGAATAATTGGAAAAGTTTCATTTAGTGAAGCAGATCTTTTAGAAAATTTAAATGCTTTTGTTAAAACAATACTAAGAGCTAAACCTCAAACTGCTAAAGGAACATATGTTAAGTCAATAAGTTTATCTGCTACTATGAGTCCTGCAGTTAAAGTAGATCAAAATAGTTTTGACAATTAATAATTTATAGTATATAATACTGATATCAAGTGCCAAAGACAGTAGGTAATAAGTAAATCCTACCGAGGACTTATACTTTGTATATAAGGAGTCTTTGCATAGACTCTTTTATCTTTTGCACTTATAAATATATATATTTTGAAAGGAGGATGTCTATGCCTAGTGTTAAAGCTTTAGAACTTAAACAAGCTGTTGTGTCTGAAATCAAAGATAAGTGTGAAAATGCTAAATCACTTGTTTTGTTTGATTATCGCGGACTTACAGATAGTGAAATAAAAGATTTAAGGGTTAAACTTAGAGAAAATGATTCAGAATATAAAGTTTATAAGAATACTCTTTTAAAACTTGCTTTTAAGGATATGAAACTTGATTTTGATGAATTCTTAAGTGGTCCTACTGCAATTGCATTTTCAAATGATGATGTAGCTGCTGTTAAAGTTTTAAGCGATGTAAGTAAGAAAAACGAAGCGTTAGTGTTAAAAGCAGGATATATTGAAAAAAATATATGTGATAAAGCTAAACTTGATGAATTTGCTAAGATCCCATCTAGGGAAGGATTATATACAATGCTTGCTGGTGGTATGATTCAAATAGTAAAAGATTTATCTATTGCTTTAAATCTATATGCTGAACAAAAAGAAGGTGAGTAGGTTGAATAGAAATGGTAGAATTAAAACTCTAGAAGAAGCTAAAAAAGAACTTGAGAGTTTGGAAGAACTTCAAAAAAATGATCCTGCTGCTGCTAAAATAGTAGCGAAGGCTGCTCTTATTAGAACAGGGGTTCTTAATGAAGATGGAAGTTCTAAAGAACATATAGTTACAGAGTCTCTTATTGGTTATGAAGAAAATAATATGTCCTATGAAAGCATTGTTGACACTATGAAAAAGTGTATGAAAGGATTAAGAGATTTAGGTGATGGAGATTATGAAAAAACTCGTAGTCTTATTAAAGATTCACTTATGGATAGTGGCTTTGTTACTAAAGATGGACATCTTATCGTGAGAGAAAAAAGAGCTCCACATGTAGAAGCGTTTTTCAAAAGAGTAGAAGATGAAATGAAGGCTTCAAGTAAACAAAGAGTGAGAAAATAAAAAAATTAAATATAAGGAGGAAAATAAATTATGGCTAAAATAACAAAGGAAGATTTTATTAGTTCTTTAAAGGAAATGACATTATTAGAAGTAAAGGAATTAGTTGATGCAATGAAGGAAGAATTTGGTGTAGATCCAAGTGCTGTAGCAGTTGCTGCTGCTCCTGCTGGAGCTCAAGAAGAAGCTGCTCCAAGTAAGCAAACTGTAGTTTTAACAAGTGCTGGTGCTGCTAAAATTAATGTTATTAAGATTATAAGAGAAGTTACTGGTCTTGGACTTAAAGAAGCTAAAGATATTGCTGACAATGGCGGAAACGTTAAAGAAAATATTCCTACTGAAGAAGCTAATGAACTTAAAGCTAGACTTGAAGAAGCTGGCGCTGAAGTTGAATTAAAATAATAATTAATTAAGTATTTAAAGCCGTTTGCTATGCATATGGCTTTTTGTGCTATAAAGGGGAAGATAAAATGAACCATTACTTTACTAATGAAGAAGTCAAAAGTGAGCTTAGAAGAATAAATGTTAATATCTCTGATAAGAAGTTTGTTTTTAATGTAGATAACGGTGTTTTTTCTAAGAAAGGTCTAGATTTTGGGAGTCGCAGCATGATTGAGGCTTTACTTACTGAATCACTTTCTGGTAAAGCTTTAGATGTTGGATGCGGATATGGTCCAATAGGTATCATTTTATCTTCTTTTTTTAATTTAAGTTTTGATATGATTGATGTTAACAAAAGAGCAGTTCACTTATGTGAAATGAATATAAAAGAAAACAAAGTGAATTGTAATACTTTTGTAAGTGATATTTATGAAAATGTTAACAAAAAATACGATTTTATTGTAACTAATCCACCTATTAGAGCTGGTAAGGAAATAGTTTATAAAATACTCTTTGAAGCTAAGGATTATTTGCTACCGGGAGGAGTTTTATACTTTGTAGTAAACAAGAATCAAGGTGCTAAAAGTATGGTTCGTGATTTAAGTAAAGTTGCTAAAGTAGATGTACTTAAAAATAATAAAGGATTTTTTGTAATAAAATGTATTTTTGATTGACAAGTTGATATTTTTATGGTAATAATATAAGTTGGTTATTTGTCCGTTTTTAGGGATGAAGATTTTTGAAAATTTGAAAGTAGGGGTGAATTTTTAGTGGCATACAAATTAATAAATTGTGGTGACCATCGCAAACGTAGAAGTTTTTCCAAAATCAAGAATACTTATGAATTAACTGATTTATTGGAAATTCAAAAGAAATCATATAATTGGTTTGTGGAAAAAGGTATTGAGGAAGTCTTTAGTGATTTGTTCCCCGTAGAAAATTTTGCAGGAACACTTTCGCTAGAGTTTGGTGATTATCATTTTGATGAACCAAGATATTCCGTAAAAGAGTGTAAAGAAAGGTATGCTACTTTTGCTGCGCCTTTAAAAGTTGATGTTAGGCTTTTTAACAATGAAACTGGTGAAGTAAAAGAGCAAGAAATATTCTTAGGAGATATGCCTCTTATGACTGACAGTGGAACTTTTGTCATAAATGGTGCAGAACGTGTTATTGTATCTCAACTTGTTAGATCTCCAAGTGTATATTTTAATAAGGAAATCGATAAGAATGGTAGGCTCTTAATTACATCACAAATAATTCCTACTCGTGGTACTTGGCTTGAATTTGAAGCAGATGCTAGGGATATTTTATATGTAAGAATAGATCGTACTAGAAAAGTACCTTTAACTACTATGCTTCGTGCATTTGGTTTATCTAGTGATGATGAGATAATCGATTTGTTTGGTAAGAGTGATTTTATTGAAAATACTATTGCTAAAGATTCTACTAGAAATACAGATGAAGCTTTAATTGAAATATATGAAAAGTTAAGGCCAGGAGAACCAGCAACTTTAGATAGTTCTAAAAACCAAATTATTACTAGATTCTTTGATGAATTTAGATATGATTTAGCTAAGGTTGGTAGATATAAGTTTAATCTTAAACTTAATGTTATGGATAGACTTCTTGGACAAACACTTGCTGAGGATATTAAGGTTGATAAGAACATAGTTTGTGCTAAAGGTACTGTTTTAACTAAAGATGTTTTGGAAGAACTTAAACCTGTATTTGAAGCTGGTTATGGTGTTAAGGAAGTTAAGATTAACGAAGAACTTGATACGTATAATAAAGTTCAAATAGTTAAGATTTATAAACCTGGTACTAAAGAAAAAATGGTTGTTATTGGTAATGATCAAACGATAGATAGTAAAAGACTTACTATATCTGATTTTTATGCATCTTGTTCATATTATTTAAATCTTTTACAAGGTGTTGGAAACTTTGATGAAATAGACCACTTAGGAAACAGAAGAATTCGTCAAGTAGGAGAACTTTTACAAAATCAATTTAGAGTTGGTGTTACTCGTATGGAAAGAGTTATTCGTGAAAGAATGACTACTCAAGATATAAATGAAGTAACTCCTAAAACACTTATTAATATAAGACCAGTTACTGCGATATTAAAAGAATTCTTTGGTAGTTCACAACTATCACAATTTATGGATCAAAATAATCCAATTGCAGAACTTACACATAAAAGACGTCTTAGTGCATTAGGACCAGGTGGTCTTTCTCGTGATAGAGCAGGAATGGATGTACGTGACGTTAATGAATCACACTATGGTAGAATTTGTCCGATTGAATCTCCAGAAGGGCCAAACATTGGACTTATTACTACACTTGCTAGTTATGCTAAAATTGATGAATATGGATTTATTCAAACTCCATATCGTAAAGTTGTAGATTCAGTTATTCAAGATGATGTTCATTATTTAACTGCTAGCGAAGAAAACGATGTTATAATTTCACAATCTACAGTTACTACAGATGATAATAATAAAATAATAGATGAAAAAGTTGCAGCTCGTTATCGTGGTGAAAACTTAATGGTTACTCCTGATAAGGTTGACTATATTGATGTTTCTCCACAACAAGTTGTATCTATTACAACAAGTTGTATTCCGTTCTTGGAACACGATGATGCAACTCGTGCTTTAATGGGATCTAATATGCAACGTCAAGCAGTACCGCTTCTTACAACTGAAGCACCATTTGTAGGTACTGGTGTTGAACATATAGCTGCTCGTGACAGTGGTTCTACTATTGTAGCTAAGGCTGATGGTGTTGTAAGTTATGTTGATGGTAGAAAGGTAGTTGTTAAGAATAAAGGCGGAGAAGATACATATTATTTATCTGACTTTGAAGCTTCTAACCAAGATACTTGTTTCCATCATAGACCTATAGTTAAAGTAGGAGATAAAGTTAAACGTGGTAAGACTATTCTTGCTGATGGACCTTCTACTGATATGGGAGAACTTGCTCTTGGTAAGAATATGGTTGTAGCATTCATGTTATTTAATGGATATAACTACGAAGACGCTGTAATACTTAATGAAAGATTAGTTAAAGATGATGCATATACTACTATTCATATAGTAGATTATGAAATGCCTTGTCGTGAAACAAAACTTGGACCTGAAGAGATTACTCGTGATATTCCTAATGTTAGTGAAGAATCACGTAAAAACTTAGATGCTGAAGGTATTATTAGAATTGGTACTGAAGTAAAAGAAGGGGATATTCTTGTTGGTAAAGTTACTCCAAAAGGAATGGCAGAACTTACTAGTGAAGAAAAATTACTTCATGCAATCTTTGGTGAAAAGACTCGTGAAGTTCGTGATACATCACTTAGAGTTCCACATGGTGGAGATGGTATAGTTCACGATGTTAAAATATTTACTAAAAAGAATAGTGATGAACTTCCTAGTGGAGTATCAAAACTAATTCGTGTATATATAGTACAAAAGAGAAAAATACAAGTTGGGGATAAGATGTCAGGTCGTCATGGTAATAAAGGTGTTATTTCACTTATTTTACCTGAAGAAGATATGCCATTTATGCCTGATGGTAGACCAGTTGATATCATGCTTAACCCACTTGGAGTTCCATCTCGTATGAACATTGGTCAAGTACTAGAACTTCATTTAGGTATGGCTGCTAAGAAACTTGGTGTTCACGTAGCAACTCCAGTATTTGATGGTGCTACTGAAGAAGATATAGCTGCTATGATGAAAGAAGCAGGTATGGCTGAGGATGGTAAGACTATTCTATATGATGGTCGTACAGGTCGTCCATTTGATAATAGGGTATCAGTTGGAGTTATGTACATGATTAAACTTCACCACATGGTTGAAGATAAGATGCATGCACGTGCTACCGGACCTTATTCACTTGTCACTCAACAACCACTTGGAGGTAAAGCTCAATTTGGTGGACAAAGATTTGGAGAAATGGAAGTTTGGGCTCTTTATGCTTATGGTGCTGCTCATACACTTCAAGAAATTTTAACTGTTAAATCAGATGATGTTATTGGACGTGTTAAGGTTTATGAAGCGCTTGTTAAAGGTCAAAAAGTAGATCAAGCTGGTGTTCCTGAATCATTTAGAGTATTAATTAAGGAATTCCAAGCTTTAGGACTTGATATTCAAATAATTAATGATAAGAATGAAGTTCTAGACTTAAAGGAAATAGAAAGAGAAGAAATTAGTGAAAATACTAGTTTTGCAATAGATGATATTGAATTTAAAAAATTATCAGATGAAGCTTCTACTGAAGAGGAACCTTTGGAGGAACATGAGGTAGATGAAGATGATGAACTTGATTTTTCGGATGAAGCTTTAGAAAGTGAGGTGGAATACTAATGTTGGAAGTAAATAAAGTTGAAGCTTTAAAAATTGGTATTGCATCTTCTGATAAGATACGTGAATGGTCTTATGGTGAAGTTAAAAAACCTGAAACTATTAACTATCGTACTTTAAAACCTGAAAGAGATGGACTATTCTGTGAAAAAATCTTTGGGCCTACTAAAGACTTTGAATGTTCATGTGGTAAATATAAAAGAGTGAAGTATAAAAATATAATCTGTGATAGATGTGGGGTTGAAGTAACTCGTTCAAAAGTTAGACGTGAAAGAATGGGACATATTGAGCTTGCTTCTCCTGTATCACACATTTGGTATTTTAAAGGAATTCCATCTCGTATGGGTACTGTACTTGATATGAGTCAACGTGACTTGGAAGAAGTTCTATATTTTGTATCATATGTTGTTATTGATAAAGGTATTGCACCACTTGAAAACAAGCAAACATTATCTGAAAAAGAATATCGTGCATATTATGAAAAATATGGTGATGGATTCAGAGTAGGAATGGGTGCTGAAGCTGTTAAAGAACTTCTTAAACAAGTTGATCTTGAAAAGGAAATTGCTGATATACGTAAAAAGTTAGAAAATGCACAAGGTCAAAAGAGAACTTCTCTTTTGAAAAGACTTGATATACTTGATGCATTCTATAAATCTGGTAATAAGCCTGAATGGATGATTATGGATGCTATTCCAGTTATTCCACCAGAACTTAGGCCAATGATTCAACTTGATGGTGGTAGATTTGCTACTTCTGATTTAAACGATTTATACCGTCGTGTTATTAATCGTAATAATCGTTTGAAGAAACTAATTGATTTAGGAGCTCCATCTATCATTATTCAAAATGAAAAGAGAATGCTTCAAGAAGCAGTTGACGCTTTATTTGACAATGGACGCCGTGGTAAGAGCGTTACTGGTGCTGGAAATCGTCCTCTTAAATCACTTTCTAGTATGTTAAAAGGTAAACAAGGACGTTTTAGACAAAACCTTCTTGGTAAACGTGTTGATTACTCAGGACGTAGTGTTATTATTGTAGGACCTAGTCTTAAAATGTATCAATGTGGTCTTCCAAAAGGAATGGCACTTGAATTATTTAAACCACATGTTATACATGGACTTGTTGAAAAAGGAATTGCTCATAATATTAAGGCTGCTAAGAAACTTATCGATAATCAAGATGAAAGAGTATGGGATATAGTTGAAGAAGTTATTAAAGAACATCCTGTTATGCTTAACCGTGCTCCAACTCTTCATAGACTTGGTATTCAAGCATTTGAACCAAAATTAATTGGTGGTAAAGCTATTCGTCTTCACCCTCTTGTATGTCCTGCATTTAATGCAGACTTTGATGGTGACCAAATGGCTGTACACGTACCACTTTCTGAAGAAGCTCAAGCTGAAGCTAGACTTTTAATGCTTGGTGCTAATAACATTCTTCATCCAAAAAGTGGGGAACCGGTTGTTACTCCTGCTCAAGATATGGTTCTTGGTAATTATTATCTTACAATGGAAGAACAAGACGAAGATGAAGGACGTGTATTTAGAAACTCTAATGAAGCTTTAATGGAATATGAACGTGGAGATCTTAAACTTCATACTAGAATAGCTTTAAGAGTTGATTCATTTAAACATAAATTGTTCTCTGAAGAACATAAAAATGATTATTTAGTTACTACTGTTGGTAAATTAATATTTAATGAAATACTTCCTGATACATTCCCTTATATTAATGAACCTACTAAAGAAAATATTGAAAAGATTACTCCAAGTAAATATTTCTTAAAACCTGGTACTAATATAAAGGAAGCAATTAAGGAAATGCCAATTGTGGAACCATTCCCTGTTAAGACTTTAAAGCAAATAATTGCTCAAATATTTAAGCTTTATAAGACTACTGAAACATCAATTATGCTTGATAGGCTTAAAGATTTAGGATTTAAATATTCTACAATAAGTGGTACTACAGTATCAGCTCATGACGTTGCTACAAGTAGTAAAAAAACTCAAATAATTGCTGAAAGTAATAAGATGGTGGATAAGATCAATAAGCAATATGCACGTGGTCTTATTACTGAAGAAGAAAGATATAATAGTGTTATCAATGTTTGGTATAAAGCTAAAGATGATGTTCAAGCTGAACTTCAAGAAATTGCAGATAATGCAACTACTAATCCAATCTTTATGATGATGAAGTCTGGTGCTCGTGGTAAGATTTCACAATTTGTACAGTTATCTGGTATGCGTGGTCTTATGAGTAAACCAGGTGGACGTGTTATTGAAATTCCAGTTATTTCTTCATTTAAAGAAGGATTGTCTGTATCTGAATTCTTCTTATCTACGCATAGTGCTCGTAAAGGTAGTGCCGATACTGCTCTTAATACAGCATCTTCTGGATACTTAACTCGTAGACTTGTAGATGTTTCTCAAGATGTTATTGTTAAAGAAGCTGATTGTGGTACAGACTTTGGAGTTACTGTGGAAGCATTTATTAACGAAAAAGACGGAACTGTTATCGAAAACTTATATGATCGTATCGTTGGCCGTTATGCAAGTAAAAAGGTAATTAATCCGAATACTCGCGAAGTAATCGTTGAAAAAGATGAATTTATCGGAGAAAAAGAAGCTGAAAAAATAGTGGCTGCCGGAATAGAAAAAGTTGAAATTAGAAGCGTTCTTACATGTAATACTCATAATGGTGTATGTCAAAAATGTTATGGTAAGAACCTTGCTACTGGTAACCTTGTTGAAGTTGGAGAAGCTATTGGTATTATGGCTGCTCAATCAATTGGTGAACCTGGTACACAACTTACAATGCGTACATTCCATACTGGTGGTGTTGCTGGGGGAGAAGATATTACTCAAGGTCTTCCTCGTGTTGAAGAGTTATTTGAAGCTAGAACTCCAAAAGGTCAAGCTACAATTGCTACGATCGATGGAAAAGTTAAAGATATTAAAGAAGATCATGGTAAGTATAAAATTAAGATTAAGAATAAACTTGAAGAAGTTGAACATGTTACTAACTATGGTGCTAAACTTAGAGTAGCTAAGGGCGATGAAGTTAAAGTTGGAGATAAACTTACTGAAGGTAATATTAGTCCAAAAGAACTTCTTGCAGTTACTGATCCTATTACAACTCAAACTTATATTTTAAAAGAAATTCAAAAGGCTTATAGAGCTCAAGGTGTTGATATATCTGATAAACATATTGAAGTTGTTGTAAGTAGAATGATTTCTAAGATTAGAATAAGAGAAGGTGGAGATACTGAATTATTAATAGGAAGTTTAGTTAATATTAAAGATTTCTCTGATATTAATAAAGAAGCAATTCTTAAGGGTAAAAGACCTGCTTCTGGTAAACCAATACTTCTTGGTATTACTAAAGCTTCACTTGAGACTGAATCATTCTTATCTGCTGCATCATTCCAAGAAACTACTAGAGTTCTTACTGATGCCTCAATTAAAGGTAAGATTGATACACTTCAAGGACTTAAGGAAAATGTTATTATTGGTAAACTTATTCCTGCGGGAACAGGTGCTAGACAATATAGAGATGTTTCTTATGAACTAAAAAGACAATTTATGTCTGATGAAGCTATGGATGCTTTAGAAGATGAATTAATGGAATAGACTTTGTTCTGTTCCTTTTTTTTTGATTTTAGCTTATAATATTTATAGGTGATTGCAATGAATAAAAAAGTAGTAGTTTTTGGAGGAGGTACAGGAATTAGTTTTCTTCTTCGAGGCCTTAAAAACTTTCCTGTAGATATTACTGCCATCATAACAGTTTCTGATGATGGTTCCTCTACAGGTAAACTTCGTGAGGAATTTCTAATGCCGGCGATGGGAGACATTAGGAATGCTATTGTTAGTTTATCTGATGCAAATGATAAGATAAAAGATCTTTTACAATACAGATTTGATACATATACTGATTTAAATGGCCATCCAATTGGTAATCTAATAATGGTTGCAATGTATAATATGACTGGTAGTTTGAAGGAAAGTATAAAAGCTCTTAGTGGTTTTTTAAATGTTCGTCATAAGATTCTTCCTATTTCTGAAGATTACCTTACTCTTGTTGCAGAAACTGAATCAGGTGAGGTAATACATGGTGAAAGTGAAATTGGTCACTCTGGCAAACGTATTAAGAAATTATATTATGATGAAGATCCTTTGATTGATAAAGAAGTTATTGAGGAGATTTTGTCTGCGGATTTAATTATTTTTAGTATAGGTAGTTTATTTACTAGTATTATCCCTAATTTATTGTCTTCTGAAGTTATTGCTGCAATTGATAAAAGTAATGCCAAACTCTTATATACTTGTAATGCGGTTTGTCAAATGGGTGAAACCGAAGACTTTACTGCTGCAGATCATGTTGCTACCATTAATAATTATCTTGGAAAAAGAAAGCTAGATGCTGTTATTGTGGCTGATAGTAATTTACCTAAAAATGTACTTGATAAATACATTTCATCAGAAAATAAGAAACTTGTAAAATGTGATACTGCTAGATTAAAAGAATTGGGATGTAAAGTTATAAAAGATGATTTACTTGTTATAGAAAACAATTATATTAGACATGATAACTTAAAGTTTGCTACGTGTATTTTTAATTATTTAATGAGGTGGTAGTATGTCTTTTACTACAGAAATAAAAAATGAAATATGTTCAAATGATTATTCAAAGTTAGAGAATATATGTCTTCTTTCAGGATTCATCAGGAACAATGCCATTATAGAGGATAATGAGATTATAATTTTATCTGAAAACCTTAAAGTTGTTAGAAAAGTATTTTCTCTTTTTAAAGAACTTTTTGATGTTAGTCCTAGTTATTCTCAAATAAAGGGTAATAATCTTTCTAAAAAAAGTTATTATAATATTTATATCGATGATAAACTTAATCTTATTTTGAGCAGCTTAATGTATTATGATGAAGAAGACAATGTTTTGAAAGTTCCTTCTGAGTATTTTTTAGATGGAGATGATTTAAAGAGAGCTTATCTAAGAGGTGCATTTCTTGCAAAAGGCAGTATCAATGATCCTAAAAAGAGTAGATATCATTTAGAGTTTTTAGTAGATTCCTCATCTGAAGCAGGGCTTATAAAAGATTTGCTTAATTATTTTGATTTACATGCTAAAACTATATCTAGAGATAAGGGTTATATGACTTATGTTAAAGAAGCTGAAAAAATTGGGGATTTTTTAAGACTTGTGTCTGCCAATAATGCTATTTTATATTATGAAGATATCAGAATTTATCGTGATCATAAGAACATGACAAATCGTCTTAATAATATGGAACAGGCCAATGTTGATAAAAGTATTAATGCTAGTCGTGAACAACTTGAAGATATAAACCTGATTAAGGAAAAAATTGGACTTGATGCTGTTGATGATCGAATAAAGGTTGCTATAGAATATAGGGAAAAGTATCCTGAGGTATCTTTATCTGAGTTAAGTGAAATTATTTCTCTGGAGCTTGATAAAAAAATAACTAAGTCAGGGCTTAGTCATAGGTTTAGAAAAATTCGAGAAATTGCGGATAAATTAAGAAAAAATGATTGATGTTTAGTCAATCATTTTTTTATTATTTGTAAATAGTTTTGATATATTTTTCTTTGGTAATAGCATTCTTAAATCTTTATTAATAGTTATTTTATATGTTGTTTGTTCATCTTTTAGTTTTTCTCCATCAATAGTCCAGTTGTTTTTTATATTTTCTTTAAATTTTATTTCTATTTCATCACTTGTATGACAATATATACCTGGTACATTTGTTATACCCGTTCTCATTAATAGCATTAACGTTTTTACTAAATCTTTTTTTCTTGTAATATTACAGAACATTATTTCAAATTGGTTATCGTCTAATTTTACATTTTTGTATATGTTATTAAATCCTGCGATTCTATTGGCGTTTGATATTAGAATTAATGAATATAATCCGTAATATGTTTCACCATTTACTTTGTATTCAAGTTCATATAATTTTGTTGTGTGGAAAAACTCTTTTACCCCATTTATAAGATATGCTAAATGTCCAATTTTCTTTTTTAGTTTTCTAGAAGTTTCGTATGGTACATTAATAAATTTTCCAAAACCTGCGACGTAGGCAAATGGTTGGTCGTTGATTAATCCTAGGTCTACCTGTCTTATTTCTCCTTCTAGGATTTTTTCCAAGTTTTTGATTATATTTTTATTTAATCCAAGCATATGACCTAAATCATTTGTTGTTCCTACTGGAATATGAGATAAAACTAGTTTATCTTTTCTTTGATAGTTACCAGTTACTATTTCATTAAATGTTCCATCTCCTCCGATGGAAAGTACTAAATCTGTGTGTTTTAAGTTTTTCACATATGTTTTGGCGTCTCCACTTTTTTCTGTGTAGTAAATATTTGTTTTATAATTATATTTTTCTAATTTCTTTACTACTTCTTCTAGTTTTGTTCCTTTAATGCCTTTCCCACTTTCTTTGTTACAAATAAGTTCACAGGTTTTCATAACATCACCATTTTAATTATACATAATTTATTTTTTGTTTTCAATTATTTTATCTATTATGCCATAATTCTTAGCTTCTTTTGCTGATAAAAAGTAATCTCTTTCTGTATCGAGTTCTATTTTTTCTAGTGTTTGTTCTGTATTTTTTGCAAGTATGTTGTTTAACTTGTTTTTGAGTTTTAGTATTCTTTCTGCTGCAATTTTTATTTCTGTTGCTTGACCTTGGGCGCCTCCCAGTGGCTGATGAATCATTATTTCTGAATTTGGAAGGGCCATTCGTTGTCCTTTTTCTCCACTTGAAAGTAAAAAGGCTGCCATAGATGCTGCCATGCCTATACATATGGTAGAAACTTTGCTTTTGATAAAATTCATAGTATCGAAAATTGCCATTCCTGAGGTTATAGAACCACCTGGGGAGTTTATATATAAACTTATATCTTCGTTATTTAGAGAATCTAAATAGAGAAGCTGTGCCACTACTATATTGGCAGTATTATCATCTATTTCACCATTTAATATAATTATTCTGTCTTTTAAAAGACGTGAATATATATCGTAACTTCTTTCACCATTTATTTCTTTTTCTATTACTGTAGGAACTAGATTCATTTTATCACCATTAATAAAATACGCATAAAAAAATGATAATATTCGTATCAAAAATTTACATTATGTGATAAAATAGTAATATAGAATAATAAAGGGTGATATATGTGGCAAAAATAAATGTACTTATAAATAATGAAAAATATGATTTTGATAAGGGAATTACTTTATTTGAAATATCTAAAAAGGTTTATAAAGGTAAATTTCCTGTTTTGGCGTGTTATATGGACAATGAAATTCATTCTTTAGATGTTAAGGTTATGAAGAACTGTTCTATAAAATTTATTAATGTTATGGATTCTGAAGGAAACAGAATATATCAAAAGGCACTTTTGTTTATACTTGTATATTCTTTTAAAGAATTATTTGGATATGGTTATAGTGTAAAAGCGTGCCATTCTATTGATAAAGCTATAAAAATGCGTACTAATTTAAAACTTAATAGTATTAGAATAAATGAACTAAAAAAGAAGATGCGTGAAGTAATTGATGCTGATATGCCTATTAAAAAATGTTTGGTTAGTAGAAAAGAAGCTAGAAAGTATTTTTTAGATATTGGTGATACTGCTAAGGCTGATACTTTTATTTATAATACTAATCATTATGTTAATCTTTATAAACTTGGTGATATGTATGATTATTATTTCTCTGATATGCCTATATCTACATCTGTAATAAAGGATTTTGATCTTTTTATGATTGATAACGGATCATTTTTACTTCAATTTCCTTATTTAAATTTCGACGGAAAAATTCCTGAGTATGTTGATAGGGAAAAGATTATAAATGCTTTTGATGAAAATTATTCTTTAGCTAAGAAACTTGGTATTTTTAATAGCGCTGATCTTAATATGGCATGTGCTGATGGGAAAATATCTGATATTATTAAACTTACAGAAACTATTTCTAGTAATAAGCTGCTTGAGCTTGCTAAAGAAATATATAGTAAGCGTAGTACTTTGAAGATTGTTTTAATAGCAGGTCCTTCTTCAAGTGGTAAAACAACTACTGCTAAAAAGCTTGCTATGTTTCTTAAAAGTTTTGGCATGAATCCTAAATCATTGTCAATAGATGATTACTTTTTAAATAGAGAAGATACTCCAAAGCTTGAAAATGGTGAATATGACTATGAATCTATTAGTGCAATAAATATTGATCTGTTTAATGATCATTTAACAAGACTTATTAATGGTGAAGAGGTTTCTATACCAACATATAATTTTATTAAGGGCAAGGGAGAATATCTTGGAAATAGAATAATGCTAAATAATGACGATATCTTGATTATTGAAGGACTTCATGCGGTTAATGAAGATCTTACTAAGGCTGTTGCTAAAGATAGAAAATATAAAGTTTATATATCTCCGCTTTCTGATTTAAATATAGATAATCATAATATGATTTCTAATAGTGATGTTAGACTGCTTCGTAGAATAGTTAGAGATAATAGAACACGTGGATATAGTGCAGAGGACACTATTAAAACTTGGGACTCTGTTAGAGATGGTGAAGAAAAATATATTTTTCCATATCAAGGTGATGTTAATTATGTTTATAATTCTTCATTAATATATGAAATTGGTGTTTTGAAACTTTATGCTGAACCTTTACTTTATGGCATTGATAATACTTCAGTTTATTATGAAGAAGTTATTAGACTTTTAAACTTTTTAAATATGTTTGTAGGTATTCCAACAGATGAGATACCTAATGATTCTATACTTAGAGAATTTATTGGTGGAAGTTATTTTGAATAAGGAGGAGTTTTATGAGAGTTGCAATTAATGGATTTGGGAGAATAGGAAGACTTGTTTTTAGGATAATGAATGAAAGTGATGAGTTTGATATCGTTGCTGTAAATAGTTCTAAAGATGCGGAACATCTTACTTATTTACTTAAATATGATACTTGTCATAGGAGATACTTAGATGAAGAAGTTAGTCATGATGAAAGTCATATAATTGTGGGTAATAAAAAAACATTAGTAATTTCGGAAGCTGATCCTGAAAAACTTCCTTGGAAAGATCTTGATATAGATATGGTATTTGAATGTACTGGTAAGTTTACTAGTGAAGAAGATGCTAATAAACATATAGTGGCTGGTGCTAAGAAGGTTATTATAAGTGCTCCAAGTAAAGGAAATGTTAAAACAATAGTGTATGGTGTTAATGAAAATATTTTAATAGGTGATGAAAAAATTATTAGTGCTGCAAGCTGTACTACGAATTGTTTGGCACCAATACTAAAAGTAGTTAATGATAATTTTGGTATTAGAAGAGGTTTCATGACTACTGTTCATGCTTATACAAATGATCAAAATACTTTAGATGGTTCTCATAAAAAAGGTATTAGATCAAGAAGGGGTAGGGCTGCTGCTGAAAATATCGTTCCAACATCAACAGGGGCTGCTGATGCAATTGGTAAGGTTATTCCAGAACTTGATGGTAAGATGAAGGGATCTGCAATGAGAGTACCTGTTGCGGATGGTTCCGTAATTGACTTAGTTCTTGAACTTGAACGTAATGTAAATGTTCCAATAATTAATAATATATTTAAGGCTGCAGAGAGTGAAGTTCTTGGAGTTACTGAAGATCCAATTGTATCAAGTGATGTTATTGGAGATACTCATGGAGGTATTGTTGATTTAGAGCTTACTGATGTTTTAGAAGTAAATGGTGAAAAACTTGTTAAAATAATTGGTTGGTATGATAATGAAATGGGTTATTCATATCAAATGGTAAGGACTGCTAAATATTTTGGAAATTTGTAAAAAAAAACAAAAGTAATTGTTACTTTTGTTTTTTTGACTCATTATGTGATTTTTTCATGGCTTTTTTACCTAGTCTACTTTTTTTGTGAATATTATATATAGTATTGTTTATTACTAAATCAAATTCTCCAATGTATTCAGTTACTTCAGCTCCAAAGCCTAATTTCATTTCATTTAGTCCTTGAAATTTATTATTGTTTGCAAAGTATCCAGTGATAGCATTTAAATCGAAATATACTGCTCCAAGCTTTGCATATTTTTCTATAATGGCCCATTTTGTTAAAAAGGTTGGATAATATAGTTTATAGGCATTGTTTTGACCTTCAATAACTAATGATACTCCATGCTTTTCAACAATGACTGCACAGGCACTTATAATTATACCTTGTGGATTCTTTGTAAAATATTCTGATGCAGTTTCTAATTCTTTTTTATAAATCGCTAAAACTTTGTCTGAAGTTATTTTTGAATTTGTTAGTTTTGTACTTATTTTATTTTGAAGACCTGCGTTTCTTATTTCATCGTTTAATTCTTCATTCTTTTGTAATTCTTTTTCGTATATTTGCTTGATGTTTGTTAAATACTTTTCAGTATTTAGTCTTGCAAAATATAGTTCGAAATTATCTCCAAAACTTTCTGCGAATTTTTTATAATAATCTAACTTTCTGTAGTGCTTTTTTGCTACAAATTTATAAAATGTTTCTATATCACCATGGTTACCTTGCAATATTTCTACTCCTCTTGACTGTGCTTTTCTTATTTTGTTTTTAACACTAGGATCAAAATGTTTAAATACTGTTTCAGATGATCCTGTAACCTTAAGAATTGCATTCCATCTTGGTTTTAATGTTCCGAAGAATTTATTATCTCCAAAATAACGATATCCTATTTTTTGAAGAAATGGTATTAAATCATTTGTATATGGACTTTTTAAAATGTTACCTTCTTTATCTCTTTTGTTACTAACCACTGGTGGGTCTATTTTTAAGAATATAATACTATTTCTTGCAAGGAATTTTTTCATGTTTTCAGTAATTTCAATTATTAGATCTTTGTTATCGTAATCAGTTAAAAATCCTCTTGGAGCATAAGCGTATTTAAATCCTAAAAATAATTTTTGTACTAATATTAGTGTAGCTCCAATTAACATATTTTGATCATTTAGAAAGCCGTAGTATTGTGGGATGAATCCTTCGCTACTCATTAGGTTTCCATAATTTGATGATTGGTAGTATGTATGGAGTGGGTGGTTAAGTGAAAAGTTGTCAAATTGTTCAGGACTTAAATTTACTATTTTCAAGTTTGTCCCCTCCTTTTTTTATTCTATATATATGATATCTTTTTTTTGTTAAAAAATCAATAAAAAGTTTGATTGTAGTTTAAATTATTATATAATTATAGTGTAGAGGTGATAGTTTTGATAAAAGATATAATTGCAAGGGAAATACTAGATTCGAGGGGCAATCCTACGGTAGAAGTTGATTGTATTTTAGAAAATGGTATTATGGGACGTGCTAGTGTTCCTAGTGGCGCTTCAACAGGAAGAAATGAAGCACTTGAGCTTCGTGATGGTGATGATAGATATTTGGGTCTTGGTGTTTTAAAAGCTGTCTGTAATGTTAATAGTGTTATAAAGCCTGCTTTAGTTGGTAAATCAGTGGATGATATTTCTTTTATTGATAAATTGATGATAGAACTTGATGGAACAGATAATAAAAGCAGGCTTGGAGCAAATGCTATTTTGGGAGTTAGTCTTGCTTGTTTAAAGGCTGCTGCTATATCTAAAGGTAAACATTTATTTGAATATATTGGTAATGGAAAAGAACTTCCTTATGCTATGATGAATATTTTAAATGGTGGAGTACATGCAGATAACAATTTAGATTTTCAGGAATTTATGATTATTCCTAAAGCTAGTACTATAAAAGAACGTATAAGGATTGGTAGCGAAGTTTTTCATACTTTAAAGAAAATATTAAAAGAAAAAGGATATCATACAGGTGTTGGTGATGAAGGAGGTTTCGCCCCAGACCTTAATGGTAATTATGAAGCACTGGATTTAATATGCAAAGCAATAGAAAAAGCTGGTTATGCTCTTGGTGAGGATGTAGCTTTATCACTTGACGTTGCAGCTTCTGAATTATATAAAGATGGTAAATATTTGATTGATGGAAAAACTTATACTTCTAATGAACTTATTTCTTATTACGAAGATTTGGTTAATAAATATCCAATTGTTTCTATTGAAGATCCTGTTTGGGAAGGCGACTTTGAAGGATTTAAAAAACTTACTGATTTGATTGGTGATAGAGTGCAACTTGTTGGTGATGATTTGTTTGTTACAAATATTAAGTATTTAGAAAAAGGAGCTTCTATAGGGGCAGGAAATGCAATACTTTTAAAAGCTAATCAAATAGGTACTATTAGTGAAATGATTGATACTATTAATTTTGCTAAGGAACATGGTTATAAAACAATTATTTCACATAGAAGTGGTGAAACTGATGATACATTTATTGCTCATTTTGCTGTAGGACTAAACCTTGGACAAATTAAGACAGGTTCTATGTCTAGAATGGATCGTATTTGCAAATATAATGAACTTATAAGAATTGAAGAATATTTAAATAAATAGTCGAAGAATTAAGATAATATTTTGTTTTTGAATAAGTATACTTTTATAGGTGATTATCTTGAACGAAATATTATTTTTATTTTTTGCTTTTTTTACAGTATTTCTTAGTATAAAACTTTCTTATTACGTTGATTACTTAAGTAAACATTCTAAAGTGAGTGGTGCTTTTCTTGCGGGAATTGTTCTTGCAGGTGTTACGTCTTTGCCTGAATGTGTTACCTGTTTTAGTGCTATTTTTGTTGATAATAACCTACTTGCGGTTGGGGATATTTTAGGGAGTAATATTTTTAATATTTTTATGATTTGTTTTTTTGATTTAGTTTTTATTAAAAAAATGATGTTTTCTAAAACTAATAAATCTCATAATCTAATATTTGTTTTGTTACTTATTAATTATTTAGTTTTATATTTGTTTGTTAATAAACTGTCATTTATCTCATTTTCTTATGTGGGTTTTCCTACTTTAGTTATTATTGTTTCTTATTTTTATTATCTATTTAGAGTTTCTAAATCTAGTAGTGATACAGTAAAGATAAATGATAGTTCCTGTGATTATGTTGTTTTAAAACTTATTGTTACTGCGGTTTTTATGGTGTTTTGTAGTGTGACGTTAACAATAATTGTTAATAACTTAGCAAAACTTCATCCTTATTTTTCTAGTAGTTTTTTAGGGGCAATATTTTTGGGGATTACTACTTCTTTACCTGAGGTTATTACTTGTTATGCTTTAATTAATATGGATAGTTATGATTTGGCGCTTGATGATATAATTGGTAGTAATTTATTTAATCTTATGATACTTGCTCTTGGAGACCTATTTATTAGGGATGCTTCAATTTATTTTTTTGCTGATAATGGTGTTATTGTTTTGATAGTTCTTGGACTTTTATTTACTTTAATGTGTTTTTTAAGTAATAATTTTAGAAATAGGTTTTTTGATAAAACATATGGCGTCTTTTCTTTATTAATTGTTATTATGTATTTAGGATACTGGATTATAAATTTTCTTGGCTAAATTTAGTTGCGTTTTAATTTTGTTTGTGTTATAATAACGCTTTGTGTGAAAGGGTGAAAGGAATATGAAAAACGTTAATAATAGTAATTGGAGATTAGAAAGAGCAAAGAAAATAGTAGAATTAATACATACTGGTATTGAGAATGAAGATGGGGATATAAGAAAGTTTAATATTTTAGATTATTATATGATTATTAATATTTCTCCAAAAGCATTGTATGAGGGAACAGTTGCTGATTTAAGAGCGGAATATAGTGAGTCAGAGGTAAATAAGTTTCGTTCATTTGTGTTAAAAAGTATGAGTGATAACAAGCTTACCGTTAAAGCAATTATGGAAGTTAAACATTCTGTAAAGGTTAACGATGAATTAAGGGAAATTACAGATTTTGAAAAGAAAGGTGTAATTGGATACTTGAAATCTAATAAATTACCTTTAACTTCTGATACATACGCTATTGCGTTAAAGAGTTACTTAGATGGAGAACTTATTTTAGAAAATAATTTAGAAAAAAGTAAAACACTTGTTAAATAAAATAAGTGTTTTTTAATAAAAAAATCATAAAAAATGCTTGATTTTAATATAATATTGTGGTATTATTTTGATGTTATGACTGCTGTGATGTGCGAGGTTGCCGATACACCAGGCGTAGTTGTTAGTGTTATCGGGTTTTTGTACGGAGCAAGTCTATACTAGATATAGGCGAAGGGAGGATGGATTGATGTCAAATGTTATACGTGTTAAGTTAAGAAGCTATGATCATAGAATTCTTGACAATGCTGCGAGTAAAATTGTTGAAGTAGTTAAACGTGCTGGTGGACAAGTAAGTGGACCTGTACCATTACCTACTGAAATTGAAAAAGTTACAATTTTAAGAGCAGTTCACAAGTATAAAGATTCTCGTGAACAATACGAAATGAGAACTCATAAAAGACTGATCGATATCAAAAATCCAAGTAAGGAAATTATGGATGTGTTACAACGTCTAGATTTACCTAGTGGTGTAGATATCCAAATTAAACAAAAATAAGAAAAGGAGAAAGAAAGATGAAAGGAATCTTAGGCAGAAAAGCTGGAATGACTCAAGTATTTGGTTCTAATGGTAAACTTGTTCCTGTTACTATCATTGAAGTTGGTTCTAACGTTGTTACTCAAGTTAAGACACTTGAAAACGATGGATATGAAGCAATTCAACTTGGTTTTGATGATATGCGTGAAAAAGTTACTAATAAACCAAATGTCGGTCATGCTAAGAAAGCTGGAACTACTCCTAAGCGCTTCCATAAGGAAATTCGAGGAGTAGACATGGAAGCTTATACTCTTGGACAAGAAGTAAAAGCTGACATATTCAAAGCTGGTGAAATGGTAGATGTTACCGGAATCAGCAAAGGAAAAGGTTATCAAGGGGTAATCAAAAAGAATAATCAACATCGTGGACCAATGGCACATGGTTCAAAATATCATAGAGGTGTAGGATCTCTTGGTACGATGAGGCCAATGAGGGTTATACCTGGTAAAGCACTTCCTGGTCATATGGGTGCTGAGCAAGTTACTATTCAAAATTTAGAAATAATTCAAGTTGACATGGAAAACAATTGCATTTTAGTTAAGGGATCAATTCCTGGACCTAAAAAAGGATTTGTAGTTATTAAATCTGCTGTTAAGACAGATAAGAAAAATGATGCTTTTGATTTAATTTCTTATGAAGAAGAAGTAGCTGAAGAAGAAGTTGCAGAAACAACTGAAGAAGTAGCTGAAGTAGCTAATGGAACTGCTGAAGAAACAGTAGTGGAAACTGAAACAAAAGAAGAAGCTACTAATGAAGAAGCATAAGGAGGAAATATATGAAGACTGAACTTATGGATCTTAATGGTAAAAAAGTAAAAGATGTTAACTTAGAAAAAACTATATTTGGAATAGAACCAAATGATGTTGCTTTAAAAGATGCTATTGTTTTAGGAAGAGCAGCACTTCGTCAAGGAACTCATAAAACTAAAACAAGAAGTGAAGTTTCTGGTGGTGGAAGAAAACCATGGAGACAAAAAGGAACAGGTAATGCTCGTCAAGGATCAATTAGAGCTGTACAATGGGTTGGAGGCGGAATCGCTTTTGGACCAGTTCCTAGAGATTATAGTAAGAAACAAAACAGAAAAGAAAGAAAACTTGCTTTAAAATCTGCTTATTCTTACAAAGCTAAAGAAAATAATATCGTAGTAGTAGAAAAACTTTCTGTTGCTACTCCAAAAACTAAAGATATGGTAAAAGTACTTAAATCTTTATCTTTAGAAAATAGCAAAACATTAATCATTGTTAAAGAATATGATGAAAATGTAATACTTGCTTCTCGTAACTTACAAAATGTAGCTATTGCTACTGCACCAGAAGTTAGTGCACTTGATATAGTAAGTTCACAAAAATTATTAATTGAAGAAGCGGCATTAGAAGTTATAAAGGAGGTGCTTAAATAATGAATACTAAGTATTTAGACGTTATTAAGGCGCCAGTTGTTACTGAAAAGGCAGCTTATATGGGTCAAGAAAATATTTATCAATTTTTTGTAGATCCTAAAGCTAATAAAACTGAAATCAAACTTGCTATTGAAAAGATTTTCAATGTTAAAGTTGAAGATATTAGAACAGTTAATGTTCATCCTAAAAAAAGAAGAGTGGGTCGTTATACAGGACTTACTAATCGTAAGAAAAAGGCAATTGTTAAACTTGCTCCAGGGCAAACAATTGAATTAAGTTAAGGAGGTTTTAGAATATGGCAATAAGAAATATGAAACCTACCACTAATGGACAACGTGGAATGAGCAAACTTATTAATAGTGAAATAACTACTAATAAGCCTGAAAAAAGCTTACTTGAAGTTAAAAGTAAAAATGCCGGAAGAAATAATCAAGGCAAAATTACTGTTAGACATCAAGGTGGAGGAGAAAAAAGAAAATATCGTAAGATTGATTTCAAAAGAAATAAATTTGATATAGTAGGTACTGTTGCTACTATAGAATATGATCCAAACAGAAGTGCTAATATAGCTTTAATAAATTATGTTGATGGTGAAAAAAGATATATTATTGCTCCAAAAGGATTAAAAGTAGGAATGAAAGTGGTTTCTGGAGAAAAAGCCGACATTAAAGTTGGTAACGCTCTACCGCTTATGAATATTCCTGAAGGTACTTTAGTACATAACATAGAACTTAAACCTGGAAAGGGAGCAGAACTTGCAAGAAGCGCAGGAGCTAGTGCTCAAATTCTTGGTAAAGAAGGTAAATATGTTTTAGTTAGACTTTCATCAGGAGAAGTTAGAAAGATTCTTGGAACTTGTATGGCTACTGTTGGTGAAGTTGGAAATGAAGATTATTCATTAGTTAAATTAGGAAAAGCTGGAAGAAAAAGACATATGGGTATAAGACCTACAGTACGTGGTTCTGTTATGAACCCTAATGATCACCCTCATGGTGGTGGTGAAGGTCGTGCACCTATCGGACGTAGTGGACCAATGACTCCTTGGGGTAAACCTGCATTAGGTTATAAAACTCGTAAGAAAAAAGCGTCAGATAAACTAATTGTTCACTCAAGAAAGAGAAATAAATAATAAGGAGGACTCTAAATATGGCAAGAAGTATTAAAAAAGGACCTTATGTATTTGATAGACTTTTAACAAAGGTTCAAAAATTAAATGAAACTGGTAAAAAAGAAGTAATTAAAACTTGGTCACGCCGTTCTACAATATTTCCTGAATTTGTTGGTCATACATTTGCAGTTCATAATGGTAATAAATTTATTCCTGTTTATGTAACCGAAGATATGGTTGGTCACAAATTAGGTGAGTTCGCGCTTACTCGTACTTTTGGTGGACATGGCTCTGACAAGAAAAATAAATAACAAGGAGGCTAAAAAATGGATGTAAAAGCTGTTTTAAGAAATGAAAGAATTAGTCCGATAAAACTTCGTCTTATGGTTGATTTAATAAGAGGAAAAAATGCTAATGAAGCTTTAAATATTTTAACTAATTATAATAGTAAACCAGCAAGAATTGTTAAAAAAGTACTTGATTCTGCAATAGCTAATGCTGTTAATAACAATAATTTAGATAAAGATAAATTATATGTTAAAGAAGCTATAGTTGATATGGGATCTACTTTAAAAAGAAGGGTACCAGGTAGTCGTGGTGGTGTTGATAAATTTTATCATAGAAGAAGTCACGTTACTATCGTGGTAGCAGAAAGAGCTTAGGAGGTAAACATATGGGACAAAAAGTTAGTCCAACAGGACTTAGAATTGGTGTTAATAAAGATTGGGAATCAAAATGGATGGCTCCTAAAAAAGATTTTGCTAAGTATTTAAGTAACGATGTTAAAATTCGTGCTTATTTAGAAAAAAATCTAAAAGATGCTGGTGTTTCTAAAATAGAAATTGAAAGAAATGATAAAAAATGTGAAGTTATTATTCACACTTCTAAACCAGGTGTAATAATTGGCCGTGGTGGAGAAGAAATTAAAGTTTTAAAAGATAAACTTTCAAAACTTGTAGATGAAAACGTTACTGTTTCAATTATGGAAGTAAAAAATATTGATTTAAATGCAACATTAGTTGCTCAATCAATTGCTAAACAAATTGAAGCTAGACAACCTTTTAGAGCTGCTCAAAAGAAAGCTATTAGAGCTGCTATGAAAGCTGGAGCTAAAGGAATTAAAACTTTAGTATCAGGAAGACTTAATGGGGTTGAAATGGCAAGATCAGAAGGTTATGCTGAAGGAAATGTTCCTTTACATACAATTCGTGCAGATATCGATTATGGATTTGCAGAAGCACTTACTACTTATGGTAAGTTAGGTGTTAAAGTATGGATTAATAAAGGAGAAATATTACCTTCAAAGAGTAACAATGAAGGAGGTAATTAATTATGTTAATACCGTCTAGAGTTAAATATAGAAGAGTTCATAGAATTAAATATGAAGGAAAAGCTAAAGGTAATACTGAGCTTCATTTTGGTGAATATGGACTTATGGCTCAAGAAGGAGCTTGGATTACTAATAATCAAATCGAAGCTGCCCGTGTAGCTATGACTCGTTATATGAAACGTGGTGGACGTGTTTATATAAACATATTCCCACATATGCCTAAGACTGCTAAACCACTAGAAGTTCGTATGGGATCTGGTAAAGGTGCTGTAGATAAATGGGTTGCAGTTGTTAAAAAAGGAAAGATAATGTTTGAAATTTCAGACGTATCTGAAGAAGTTGCTAGAGAAGCTTTAAGACTTGCTTCACATAAATTACCAATAAAAACCAAATTTGTTAAGAAAGATGATAAAGGTGGTGCTTTAAATGACTAAAATGGAAGAATTTAGAAAGTTATCCACAGAAGAATTAAATAAGAAAATTAAAGAAAACAAGGAAGAATTATTTAATTTAAGATTCCAACAAGCAACAGGTAATCTTGAAAAACCTGTAAGACTTAGAGAATTAAGAAAAGAAGTTGCGAAAATGAAGACTATCATTCGTGAACGTGAACTTGAAGAGGTGAATGAGTAATGAGAGAAACTGTTAAAAAAGAATTTATAGGAAGAGTTGTAAGCGATAAAAATGATAAGACAATTACTGTGCTAGTAGAAACATATAAGAAACATCCTAAGTATGGTAAAAGAGTTAAGTATAGTAAAAAATATACTGCTCATGATGAAACTAATAAGGCTAAAATAGGAGATAGAGTTAGAATAGTGGAAACTAAACCTATTTCAAAAACTAAGAGATTCTATTTAGCTGAAATAGTTGAAGAAAGTGTAATACTTTAAGGAGGGATTTGTTATGGTTCAACAAGAAACTCGTTTAAAAGTTGCTGATAACTCTGGTGCTCGTGAACTTCTTGTAATAAGAGTGCTTGGTGGAAGTAAAGTTAAATTTGGTAATATTGGTGATGTTGTAGTTGGTACTGTTAAGAAAGCTACTCCTAATGGTACTGTAGGAAAAGGTAAAGTAGTTAAAGCTGTTGTAGTAAGAACAGTTCAAGGTGTTCGTCGTGATGACGGATCATACATTAAATTCGATGATAATGCATGTGTAATAATTAAAGATGATAAATCGCCAGTTGGTACACGTGTATTTGGACCAGTTGCTAGAGAAATTCGTGATGCAGGATATATGAAAATAGTATCTCTTGCAAAAGAAGTATTATAGGAGGCTATTTATGAAATTAAAAGTTGGAGATAAAGTAAGAGTAATGGCTGGGAAAGATAAAGGTAAAGAAGGAAGAATTACTCATACTTTTGCTAAAGAAAATAAAGTAGTAGTTGAAGGTGTTAATATGGTTAAAAAACATCTTAAACCTAATAACTCTAATCAAACTGGTGGAATAGTAGAACGTGAAGCTAAGATTGATGCTTCAAATGTAATGGTTTTAGATAAAAAGACCAATAAACCTACTAGAATTTATTCTAAAGTAGACGAAAAAACAAATAAAAAAGTTAGAGTGGGTAAATCTCACCAAAAACTTGATTAGTTGGAAGGAGGGTATTTATGAACCGCCTAAAAGAAAGATATGTTAAGGAAATAGTTCCAAGTTTAAAAGAAAAACATGGATATAAGTCTGTTATGCAAGTTGCAAAACTTGATAAAATAGTTATTAATATTGGAGCTGGTGATGCTTCACACAATTCAAAAGTATTAGATGCTTGTATGAATGATTTAATGGCTATTACTGGACAAAAACCAGTTATAACTAAAGCTCGTAAATCAATCGCAGGATTTAAACTTCGTGAAGGCCAAAATGTTGGATGTAAAGTTACTTTAAGAGGAGAACAAATGTATAACTTTTTAGATAAGTTAATATCTGTTGCTCTTCCACGTGTTCGTGACTTTAGAGGACTTTCTCCAAAAGCATTTGATGGTAGAGGAAATTATACTATTGGTATAAAAGAACAACTTATTTTCCCTGAAATAGAATTTGATAATGTAGTTAAAGTAAGAGGTATGGATATAGTCCTTGTTACAACTGCTCATTCAAATGAAGAAGCTTATGAACTTTTAAAGGAACTAGGAATTCCTTTCAGAAAGTAGGGAGGCAATTATGGCTAAAAAAAGTATGATAGCGAAAGCTAATAAAAAACAAAAATTTAAAGTACGTGAATATACTCGTTGTAATAGATGTGGTAGACCTCACAGCGTACTTAAGAAATACGGAATTTGTAGAATTTGTTTTAGAGAACTTGCTAACAAAGGACAAATTCCTGGAGTTAAAAAATCAAGTTGGTAGGCAAAGAAGGAGGAATTTATTATGGTAGTAACTGACCCAATTGCAGATATGCTTACGAGAATTCGTAATGCTAATGCTATGAAATATAAAGAAGTTGCAATGCCTGCAAGTAAAACCAAAACTGAAATTGCTAGAATATTAAAAGATGAAGGGTTCATTGCTGATTATAAAATACGTAATGATAAACCTCAAAAGGCTTTAGTTTTAACACTTAAATATACAAATAAAAAAGAAAGGGTAATTACTGGACTTAAGCGTATTTCAAAGCCAGGTCTTAGAGTTTATACAAAATCTACTGATGTACCTAAAGTACTTAATGGATTTGGTATAGCTATCATTTCTACTTCTAAAGGTATTATGACTGATAAAGAAGCTAGAAAAGAATCTCTTGGCGGAGAAGTAATGGCTTATATTTGGTAATAGGTGATTAAGATGAGTCGTATAGGAAATAGACATTTAGCAATTCCAGAAGGTGTTACAGTAGAAGCTAATGATAGATTAGTTACTGTTAAAGGATCTAAAGGAGAACTTTCTTTAACTACTTCAGATCTTGTTACTGTAGAAGTAAAAGAAGGCATGGTTGTTGTAACTAGAAAAAACGAAACAATTCCTGCTAGACAAATGCATGGTACTACTAATGCTAATATAAGAAATATGATGATTGGTGTTTCTGAAGGTTATTCTAAAGCACTTGAAATAATTGGTGTTGGTTATAGATTTAATCTAAAGGGAAACAAACTAGTAATAAATGCTGGATACTCTCATCCTGTTGAAGTTGAAGTACCTAGTGATTTACAAGTTAAGCTAGAAGGAAACAATCAAGTTACTGTTTCTGGTATTAGCAAAGAAAGAGTAGGAGAATTTGCTGCTAATATTCGTAAGGTAAGAAAACCTGAACCTTATAAAGGAAAAGGTATTCGTTATGTAGGCGAACATATTAGACGCAAGGAAGGTAAAAAAGCTAAGTAGGTAGGAGGTTAATTATGATAAAGAAAGAATCACGTAATGAAATGCGCATGATTAGACATGCAAGAATTAGAAAACAAATCATAGGAACTAAAGATATACCTAGACTTAATGTTTATCGTTCTAATAAAAATATTTATGTTCAACTTATTGACGATGAAAATGGAGTTACTTTAGCTTCTGCATCTGTTAAAGGGAAAAATATAGAAGCTGCTACTAAAGTAGGAGAGTCTATAGCTAAAGAAGCTAAGAAGTTAAAAATTAGCAAAGTAGTATTTGATCGTTCAGGTTACCTATATCATGGACGTGTTAAAGCGGTTGCTGATGCTGCCCGTGAAAATGGTTTAGAATTTTAATAGGAGGTAAAGAGTTATGGAAAAAGAAAATAACAAAACTAATTCTGAAAGAAAAGATAACAATCAAAGAAATCATAACAGAAAAGATAACAGAAGAAGACAAAATAACCGTCCTACTAAAATGTATGATGAAATCGTATTAGATACTAAAGCTGTTGTTAAGGTAACAAAAGGTGGACGTCAAAGAAGATTTCAAGCTGTTGTTTTAGTAGGAGATAAAAAGGGTCTTGTTGGTTTAGGTATAGGAAAAGCTAATGAAATTTCAGAAGCTGTTAAAAAAGCAAGACAAGATGCTGGGAAGAATATTGTTAGAGTTTCTATCGTGGATAATAGAACTATTGCTCATGAAGTCACAATGGATGAAGGAGCAACTAAAGTTATTATTAAACCTGCAAGTGCTGGTACAGGACTAGTTGCAGGTAGTGCTGTTAGATCAGTACTTGAAATTGCTGGATATCATGATATTATTTCTAAGTCTTTAGGAGCTAGAAGTAAAATTAATATGGCTAGAGCTACTATTAATGCACTTTTATCTATTAAGACTATAGAACAAGTCCAAGAAGAACGTGGAAAAACTAGAGAGGAGATTTTAGGATAATGGAACTTAATAATTTACCTAAAAATGCAGGATCTACTCATAGAGGTAAAAGAGTAGGACGTGGACCTGGATCTGGTCTTGGAAAAACTAGTGGACGCGGAGAAAACGGACAAAAATCAAGAAGCGGTGCTTCTATTCCAGCAGTATTTGAAGGTGGACAAACTCCACTATTTAGAAGACTTCATAAAAGAGGATTTTCTAATGCTAAATTTAAAACTAGATATGCTAGTATTAATGTTAGTGATTTAAATAGATTTAAAGATGGAGAAGTTGTTACTCCTGAACTATTAAAAGAACTTGGAATGGTTAAAAAACAACTTTCTGGTATTAAAGTTCTTGGTAATGGTACTTTAGAAAAGAAACTAACAATAAAAGCACATAGATTTACACAAAGTGCTCTTAAGAAAATAGAAGAGTCAGGAAGTAAAGCTGAGGTGATTTAAGATGTTTAAAACACTTAAACAGCTATTTACTAAAAAGAATAATAAAGATTTAAGAAAAAGATTATATTTTACAATAGCAGTACTTACTCTATATATAATAGGTATAGGAATACAGGTTCCAAATATTAATTTAAATGACCAAATTGGTGCTCTAGGTTTCTTGGAACTACTTGATGTAATGGGTGGTGGAGGACTTAAGAGATTTTCAATCTTTGGTCTAGGAGTTGTTCCTTACATCACTGCTTCAATCGTTATTCAATTATTACAAATGGATATAATTCCATATTTCTCTGATCTTGCTAAACAAGGTCATACAGGAAAACAAAAACTTAATCAAATTACAAGATTCTTAGGTATTGCTTTTGCATTATTCCAAGGATTTGCAATGAGTTATATTTTCCTAAATCAAGGATATTCAATTATTGAAAGACTTGAAGTAGCATTTATTATGACTGCAGGTACAGCATTTCTATTATGGTTAGGTGATCAAGTTACTCAGAAGGGATTTGGTAATGGTACATCTCTAATCATCATGGCTGGTATCTTGTCATCACTACCTTATACTATGAAGACTGCATTTACTACTTTGATTGATTTAGGTGGCAGTAAAAGTGCTATTATATCAGGAATAGCAAGTTTTGCATTGTTCCTATTAGTATGTATTCTAGTAGTTATAGCTGTTATATTTGTAGAAGGTGCTGCAAGAAGAATAAGTATTCAATATGCTAATAAGTCTACTGCTAATTTAGGTAAACAGACTTATATGCCTATTAAGATAAATTCTGCAGGTGTTATACCAGTAATCTTTGCATCAAGTTTATTGGCAGTACCTGTAACTATTGCACAGTTTGTTAAGAATGAATCTTTCTCTAATTTTGTTAATACTTATATTAGTTATACAACTCCAGTAGGACTTATACTTTATATAATATTTATCGTATTCTTTGATTACTTTTATACTTTTATTCAAATGAAACCTGAAGATATGGCTAAGAATTTAAAAGATAATGGTGGTTATGTTCCAGGTATTAGACCTGGTAAGGATACTGAAAAGTATTTTTCTAGTATGTTAATTAAGTTAACTACTGCAGGTTCAGTATTTTTAGCGATAATTGCTGCTTTCCCAATACTTCTTAATATGCTTACTAAGTTACCATCATCAGTATCTATTGGTGGTACAAGTTTATTAATAGTTGTTGGTGTTTCTGTTGAAACATATAAACAAATGGAAAGTGCATTACTTTCAAGAGAATATACCAGTAGTAATACAAGTACTAGAGGCAAGAGGAGAGCAAGAAGATAATGCAAAACATTATATTACTTGCGCCCCCTGCTGCTGGTAAGGGAACACTTGCTAATTACTTATGTGAAAAGTTTGGTTATGTTTCTATATCTACTGGTGATCTTCTAAGGGAAGAGGCTAAAAAGAATAAAGAATTAGAGAAGCTTATGCATAGTGGAAAGCTTATTGATGATAACATAGTTTTTGAACTTTTAAAGGCTAAGCTAAATAAATTAGGAAATACTCCATATATTTTGGATGGTTTTCCTAGAACAGAAAGTCAAGCTGTTATGTATGGTGAACTTATTCAAAATATGAGTAAAAAGCTTGGAGTTGTAATTTATTTAGATGTAGATAAGAATGAGTTAAAAACTAGAGTTACAACTAGACTAATTTGTCCGAATTGTAAAGCAACTTATTCTATTAGAGAAAAAAGACTTGCTCCAAAAAAAGATTTTGTGTGTGATAAGTGTGAATCTAAACTTATACAAAGAGAGGATGATAAGGAAGAAATTTTTGATAAGAGGTATGAAGAGTATTTAACTAGTACTTCTCCTTTAATAGATTATTATGATTCTAAAGGTGTACTTGTTAAGATTAGTGATACTGATATGTCTTTAGTTTTTGAAAAGGTTTCTTCTTTGGTGAATAATAATGATTAGTATAAAAAGTGAAAGAGAAATTGAACTTTTAAGAATTGCTGGTAATATTGTTTATCAAACTCATCAATATTTAAAGCAATATATTAAACCTGGAATTACTACAGAAGAACTTGATAAACTTGCTGAAGAGTTTATTAGAAGTAAGGATGCTTATCCATCATTTAAAGGTTATGAAGGTTTCCCTGGTTCTATATGTACAAGTGTTAACCATCAAGTGGTACACGGTATACCTGGTAAGCTTAAACTTAAAGAAGGAGATATAATCTCTGTTGATATTGGAGCTTGTTATAAAGGATATCATGGAGATAGCGCTTGGACTTATGCAGTAGGTAAGATTTCAGAAGAAAAAGAATATTTAATGGAACACACAGAAAATGCTTTGTTTGCAGGACTTGCTCAAATCAAACCTGGAAACAGAATTGGAGATATATCTCATGCAGTAGAAGAATATGCTAATGAATTTGGGCTTGGGGTTGTAAAAGAGTTAGTAGGACATGGAGTTGGCTCTAATGTCCATGAAGATCCAGATATTCCAAATTATGGAGAGGCTGGAGTTGGTCCTAGAATAAAAAAGGGTATGGTCTTTGCGGTTGAACCAATGCTTAATCTAGGTACTGCAAATATTGTTATGTTAGATGATAACTGGACAATTGAAACCGAAGATTATAGTCCATCAGCACACTTTGAACATACAGTAGTAGTTACTGATGATGGATATGAAATATTGACAGGAGTGATGCAAAATGGCAAAGAGTGATGTAATCGAAGTGGAAGGAAAAGTTTTAGAAGTTATACCTGGAGGTAACTTTAAGGTAGAATTATCTAATGGTCATACTATTGAAGCTCACGTCTCTGGTAAAATGAGAATGAATTATATTCGTATTGCGCCAGGGGATAAAGTAATGATCGAACTTTCTCCATATGATTTAACACGTGGGCGTATAACCTATAGAAAGTAGGAGGGATAAAATGAAAGTTAGTGCTTCAGTAAAGAAGATGTGTCCTAAATGTAGGATAATAAGACGTAAAGGAAAAGTAATGGTAATTTGTGAAAATCCAAAACACAAACAAACTCAAGGTTAGTAAGGAGGAATATTAATGGCTCGTATTAAAGGTGTTGAAATACCAAATGATAAAAAAGTAGTTGTATCTTTAACTTATATTTATGGAGTTGGTCCTACTACTGCTAAAAAGGTTCTTGAAGCAGTTAAGATTGATGAAAGTAAAAAAACTAAAGATTTAACTAATGAAGAATTAGGTAAAATTCGTGAAGAATTAAATAACTATGTCACTGAAGGTGATTTAAGACGTGAAGTTTCTATGAATATTAAAAATAAGATGGAAATTGGTTCTTATGAAGGACATCGTCATAGAAGAGGATTACCTGTAAGAGGACAAAGAACTAACAGAAATGCTCGTACTCGTAAAGGTAAGGGTAAAGTTGTTGCTAATAAAAAGAAGTAATATTAATAATATAATTTTAAGTTTAAGGAGGTTAAACTATGGCTTATAAACAAAGAAAAAGAAAAGTTAAAAAGAACGTTCCTGAAGGTGTAGTTCATGTACATGCTACATTTAATAATACAGTAATTACTGTAACTGATAAAGAAGGGAATGCTCTTACTTGGGCTGCTGCTGGAGCAGTTGGTTTTAAAGGTAGTAAAAAATCTACTCCATATGCTGCAGGAGTTGCTGCTGAAAAAACTGCAAAAGAAGCATATGATATGGGTATGCGTAAAGTAAACGTAGTTGTTAAAGGTGTTGGACCTGGTAGAGACACTGCTGTTAGATCGCTTGAAGTTGCAGGACTTGAAGTTATGTCGATTTCTGACGTTACTCCAATTCCACATAATGGATGTCGTCCACCTAAGAGACCACGTAACTAATGAGGGGAGGATATAGTATGATTCAATTTGAAAAACCAAATTATAAAATTACAGATTATGTAGAAAATAATAATTATGGAAAATTTGAACTAGAACCACTTGAAAGAGGTTTTGGTTATACTATTGGGAATGCTCTTAGAAGAGTAATGTTATCTTCACTTCCTGGTAGTGCAATTACAAGTGTTAAAATTGACGGAGTACTACATGAATTTCAAACTATCGAAGGTGTTATCGAAGATGTTACATGTATAGTTTTAAATTTAAAAAGTATTGTAATTAAAAAGCATTGTAAGGAAGATAAAACAATTAGACTTTCTGCTAAAGACGCAGGTGTTGTTACTGCAGGAGATATCGTTTGTGATGCAGATGTTGAAATTTTAAATAAAGACCAAGTAATTTGTACACTTGCTGAAGGTGGAAAAATTGATATGGAAATGACTGTATCTTCAGGAAGAGGATATGTTCGCGCAGAAGAAAATAAAAAGAAACTTGAGGATAAAAAAATTGGAATTATAGCAATAGATTCGCTTTATTCTCCAATTGAAAGAGTTGCTTATGAAGTGCAAGATGCACGTGTTGGCCAAGATGAAAGTTATGATAAGTTAGTAATTGAAGTTTGGACTAATGGATCAATTAAACCCGAAGAAGCAATTGCACTTGCTAGTAGAATTTTAATTGAACATTTAGAACTTGTAACAAAACTTGATGATATAGCAGATGTTTCTGGAATGATGATCGAAAAGAAAGAAGATCCAAAACAAAAAGCACTTGAAACTGCAATAGAAGATTTGGATTTCTCAGTTCGTGCATATAATTGTTTAAAAAGAGCAGGAATTCATACTTTACAAGATTTAGTTAATAAATCAGACGCAGAAGTAATGAAAATTAGAAATTTAGGTAAGAAATCATTAAAAGAAGTTCTTGATAAAGTTAAAGAATTAAATCTTACTTTAAGAGACGACGATTAAACGAAAGGAGTATTATAATGAGAAAGTTAGGTGTTGATAATAAGCATAGAAGAAGCATGCTTGCTAATCTTACTATGGATCTTATTATGAATGAAAAAATAGAAACTACTGAAGCTAGAGCTAAAGAAGCTAGAAGAATGGTAGAAAAAATGATTACCTTAGGTAAAAGAGGAACACTCGTTTCTCGTAGAAATGTAGCAGCATTTCTTATGAACAATGAAGAAGCTACTAAAAAGGTATTTGAAGATCTTGCTCCTCGTTACAAAAATCGTAATGGTGGATATACAAGAATATTAAAACTTAATGAAAGACGTGGAGATGACGCGTTAATGGTAATATTGGAATTAGTGTAATACTAATTCTTTTTTTGTGTTATAATGAATATGGTGATTGTATGTATAAATATAATGAAAATACTTTGATACATAGTCCAGGTGTAGATTTTGCTGCTATAGAAAGTATTATGAAAAATGGGATAATGTCGTCCAAATACGGTAGTGAACATGGCATAGAAGTTAATAGAAATTATTATGGTAGTAATTTAGATGATACTATATCTTGTATAAGATATTTATATGTTAATAAAGATGTAGAAGATTCTGCATATAATAGATATGTTCCAAACGGTGTGTCATTTTTAATTGAGGATGTTCCCTTTATTTCTGATAAGAATGAAAGATTTATTCATCGTAGTGATGAGGTTCTTGTTAAGGATTTTATATCTAAGGAAAATATAAAGGGTATTCTAGTACCTGAAGATCTTATTAATACTGACTTAGAGGACTTATCTTATATCAGGGAAGATTCTAGTTCATATGCCCTTATTAAGAATAGGGCTGATAATATAAGTTCTTATATAAAGGATAATAGTGGTATTATTTGTGATTATAACGATTTTTATCGTGAACTTTATTATTTAAGTGAAGATGCTAAAAATGTTTCTGATATGACTTTAGAAGAACGAAAAGAAGAATTTAGAGATGTTATTAGTGATTTAAATTATGAAATTGGCTCAAATTTTCATGATTGTTTTTCTAAGGTTCTTGGTAAGGATGATATAAATATTTTAGATATTGTAAAATATATTAATAGTAAGACACTTAACTTACCTATTTATGAGATAAAAGGTAGGTCACTTAGAAAAGGAAGATAGTTTTCTTTTCTTTTTTATTTGTGATATAATACGGGTGAAGTAGGTGATAATATGAAAGCACTTATAACTGGGGCATCTTCTGGTATTGGAAAAGAAATGGCTATTTATTTATCTTCTTTAGGATGGGATTTGGTTTTGGTTTCGCGTAATAAGGAAAAACTTGAAGAACTTTCATCTAGACTTAAAACTAAAGTTAAACTTGTAGTTATTGATTTATCTAGTGAAAAAGGCGCTAAAGATTTGTATATGATAACTAAGAATGAAAATATTGATTTTCTTATTAACAATGCAGGTTTTGGACTTTTTGGTGATTACAAAGATGTTAGTTTATCCACTGAACTTGATATGATTGATCTTAATATTAAAACGGTTCATATTCTTACGCGTATGTTTTTAAAAGATATGGAAAAGAGAAATTCTGGTTATATCCTTAATGTTGCAAGTAGTGCAGGTCTTTTAAGGGGTGGTCCTTTAATGAGTACATATTATGCTACTAAAGGTTATGTTGTTGATTTTACTTTAGCTACTTATGAAGAGCTTAGAAGAAATAAGTCTAAAGTAGGAATAAGTGTTTTATGCCCTGGACCAGTAAAAACTAATTTTAATAATGTTGCAGGTGTTAAATTTAATTTATCATCACTAGATGCAAAATATGTTGCAAGGTATGCAATTGATGAAGTACTTAAAAAAAGAAAGTTAGTTATTGTACCTGGTTTTAAAGTTAGAATGGGTATATTCTTTAGTAGATTTCTATCAATTAAGAGACTACTTAAAACTACTTATAATATACAAAGGAGGAAGAAATAATGAGATATTTTGTTTCTTTTTCTTATGATGGATCTTGTTTTTCTGGATTTCAAAGACAAAAAAATTTAAAGACTGTTCAAGGCGTGTTTGAAAAAGTTCTTTCTTCTTTAGAAGGAAAACATGTGGATATAGTTGCATCAGGTCGCACGGATAAGGGAACACATGCTACTGGGCAATGTGCACATTTTGATATTGATACTCTAGTTAAGGAATATAATTTAAAAAAATATCTTAATAATAGTTTTGATGGAGAAATATATGTTTCTTCTGTGAAAAAAGTATCTGATGATTTCCATGCTAGATATGATGTTAAAAGTAAGGTTTATTCTTATTATATAAATATGGGTGAGTATAATCCTATGATGAGAAATTATGTTTATCAATATTGTAATAAACTTGATATTTCTTTAATGAAAAAAGCAGCTATGTGTTTGTTAGGAGAACATGATTTTAGATCTTTTTGTACTGATTCTAAAAATAAAGAAAATTGTGTTCGTAATATATATAGTATTGATTTTGAAGAGAATGATAACATATTAAAAATCACTTTTGCGGGTAATGGTTTTCTTAGAAAAATGATACGTAATATTGTTATTATATTAATTGCTATAGGAAGTAAAGAAAAAGATGTTTCTTATATGAAAACTGTACTTGATAAGCATAAGCGTGACGGAAATTTAAAGTGTGCTTTTGCAGGGGGACTATATTTAGAAAAGGTTAATTATTAGTTTTTGTGATAAATATGCTTTTTTTTCGTATAATATTAGAGAAAAAAGCCTTTTTTTATTGACTTTTATGCACTCTTTTAGTATAATTTTAAACGGTACATTTCTTAATATCCCATTTTTATAGGACTTGGGAACTCCTATAAAAGTTGAAGAAAGGAAAGATAAAAATGAAAAGTTATATGCAAAAAAAAGAAACTGTTGAACGTAACTGGTATGTTGTTGATGCTACTGATATGCCACTTGGACGTTTAGCAAGTAAGGTTGCTCATATTTTAAGAGGTAAAAATAAAGCAACTTATACACCACATATTGATTGTGGAGATTATGTTATTATAGTTAATTGTGAAAAGGTTAAGTTAACTGGTAATAAGCTTAATGATAAGATTTATTACAACCATTCTAGATATGCAGGAGGTCTTAGAGAAAGAACTGCTAAGGAAATGATTGAAAACTATCCTGTTGAAATGGTTGAAAGAGCTGTTAAGGGAATGCTTCCTCATAACAGATTAGGTAGAGCAATGTTTAAAAAATTATTCGTATATGAAGGAGAAAATCATCCACATATGGCTCAAAAGCCTGAAGTGCTTGATTTAAGAAAATAGGGAGGTTAATATGGCAAAGAAAAGTGTTAGTTATTATGGAACTGGAAAAAGAAAGTCTAGTATTGCTAAAGTTACTTTAACTGAAGGAACTGGAAAAATTGTTGTTAACGGTGTTGATGTTCATGAATATTTTCCATTTGAAACTAAAGTTATGGATTTAGCTCAACCTCTTGAACTTACTAATATGACTGATAAATTTGATGTTAATGCTACTGTTACTGGTGGAGGTTTCTCTGGACAAGCTGGTGCTGTTAGATTAGGTATTGTTAAAGCATTACTTGAATATGATAGTGCATCTGATCCTGATAGTGAAACAAGTTTTAGAAAAATATTAAAGAGTGCTGGTTTAGTAACTCGTGATTCTCGTGTTAAAGAACGTAAGAAACCAGGACTTAAAAAAGCACGTCGTGCACCGCAATTTAGTAAAAGATAATATTTGTCTCCTGTTAAGGAGACTTTTTTGTTTTTTTATATGATTTATGGTATAATTTGTTTGGTGGTACTTATATGGAAAAGACATTTAAATCTCTAGAAGAACAAATAGAGATTATGAAGAATAAGGGTTTGGTTATCAATGATGAATCTTTTTGTAAAGAGGTTCTATTAAGGGAAAATTATTTCTTTTTGAATGGATATCGTCGTGCTTTTATGAAGAATAGGGATAAGTCTAGATTTATTAATGGTACTACTTTTGAAGAACTATATAGTTTATTCTTATTTGATAGAAAGATACGTAATATTTTATTTAAGAATATTTTAATTGTTGAAAATAATATTAAGTCTATTATTTCTTATCAATTATCTAAAAAGTATGGTTATCGTGAAAAGGAATATTTAAAACCTACAAACTTTAATTATTCTTTTGATAATAAAAGACAAGTAAATGATTTAATTTCTAAGATGAAAAGACAAATAAAGAATAATGCTGTAACTCATTCTGCTACGAGGCATTATGTTACTAATTATGGATATATTCCTCTTTGGGTTTTAGTCAAAGTATTATCTTTTGGAATAGTGGTTGAACTATTTTCTGTTTTAAAGAAAGAAGATCAATATGATATAGTTGATATTTATGGAATAGAGCTTAAAGACTTTGTTACTTATCTTAGTATAGTTTCTAATTATCGTAATCTATGTGCTCATGAAGATATTGTTTATGATAATAGAACTCAAAAAATTATAGATGATTCTATTTATCATAGAAAACTTCATATACCAATGATGGATAACGAGTATATTTATGGTAAGAATGATTTGTTTGCACTTTTGATTATATTAAAATGTCTTTTAAAGGATGAAGAGGTTAAGAGTTTAGTACTTGAACTTGATAATGTTATTAAGGAATTAAGTAATAATCTAAAAAGTATATCTATTGATAAAGTACTTGATAAGATGGGATTTCCTGAAAATTGGAAAGATATACAGGATATAACAAAGAAGGAGTTGTTTTAATGGAAGAAAAGAAAAAAGTTAAATCCATTACTGCTGGAGAGGTAACTGAAAAAGAAAAGAAGACTAGTGTTAAAGTAAAGGATACCGATGATTATGTTTATGATGAAAGATACGAATTTAGGAGAAAACTAAGAAATATAGCAATTTTCTTATTTGGTATTATTATTGTTATTGGATTACTTTCACTTGTTAAAGGTGGTAGTGGTAGTGATTTAAGTGCTGGTATTAAGAGAATTAATGGTGCTTCTGTCTATATTGAAAATTATAATGGTAGTGAATTAGTTACAAATGGTTCTGGATTTGTATATAAGAAAAGTAAGAGTAACGCTTATATTTTAACTAGTTATCGTGTTATAAGTGGTAGTGATTTTATTAGGGTTACTTTCTCTAATGATACTAAAGCTGATGCTAAATATGTTGGAGGAGATCAATACTCTGATATAGCAGTTCTTTCTGTACCTACTGCAAAAGCTAAAAAGGTTGCTAAAATTGGTTCTGCTAAGAAGATGAGTTTAGGGTCTACAGTATTTACTATTGGTAGTCCTGCTGGAGAGAATTATCGTGGTACTGTTACAAGAGGAATATTATCTGGAAAAGATAGGTTCGTTAAAACCTCTACTGAATCTGATAGTCGTACTATAAAACTTCTTCAGACAGATGCTAGAGTTGATTATGGTAATGATGGTGGGCCACTTTGCAATTCTAAAGGCGCAGTTATTGGAATGATTTCCTCTAATGTTGTTAAGGATGATATTAATGGTACAAGTTTTGCTATATCTATTGAAGATATTATGCGTAAGGTTAAATCTTTTGAAAAAGGTAATACTACTCAAAAGCCTTATATTGGTATAACAATGGTTAATTTAAGTGATACTAGTTCACTTGATTATTACGGATTATCTAAAAAGATTAATACTAAACTTTCTAAAGGTGTTGTAGTTGAAAGTGTTGTTAGTGGTTCTGCTGCTTCTGGCAAGTTAATGGTTGGGGATATAATTACTAAAATAAATGATAATTCAGTAGATAATATGGCTTACTTAAGATATGAACTTTCTAATCAGTCTGTAGGAGATAAAGTTACACTTACTGTTGAGAGAAATGGTAAAATTAGAAATATTACTATTAAACTTGGTTCTAAAAGCAATAATTAATTATTGCTTTTTTTTTGCATAAATTTTAGTAGGTGATTTTATGTTAAAAAAAGAATTATTATTTTATGTGTTTTGGTTTTTGATAATAGTTTCTTTACTATACGGAGTTGTATTATTTGATTTTAGGATCATGTTTATTTCTTCGTTTACTATAGTTTTGTTTTTAGTTTTATATATTTTAGAGAAAATAAAAAATTTTAGGATAGTTTTTGGATTAAAACTGTTAATATATTTATTTTTGTTTTGTTCTTTAATTTTAGGAGAAGTATTTAATTTTTATACTAACGTTTACTATTGGGATATATTATTGCATCTTATCGGAGGTGTTATTACTTCTTATCTAGGATTATTATTATTTAAAAAGTATGTTAATTTTGTTAATAAGTATATTTTTATTTTTTGTTTTTTATTTTCTTTTTGTTTTTCTATAACTTTAGGTGTTATGTGGGAATTTGTAGAGTATAGTTTTGATAAGTATTTAGGATGTGATATGCAGAAGGATACTTATTTAACTCATTTTAGTACTGTTAATTTGGATAATTCTGATATTTATTATATTGATGACATAGTTAAGACTGAAATATATACTAAAAACGGCGTTATTTTGCTTGATAAGGCGTATTTAGATGTTGGACTAGTTGATACTATAAGTGATCTTTTTGCCGGTGTATGTAGTGCTTTTGTGGTTTCTATGGTGGGTAGTTATTTATTGTTTTTAAAAAAAGGACTTAATTAGTCCTTTATTAGTCTTCAGTTTTTACTTTGTTAATAAATAGTGTTTCATCTGAATTATTACATGTGAATCCTTTATAGTTTTTACTTAAATCTATTAATGCCTCAGCTTTACTACTATATCTTTTTAAAGAATTTGAATAATTATTTAAAGTATTAATTCCTTCTTTGTTAAATTTGTTAATACCTTGTGAAAGAGTATTAGTTCCTTTGTTAATTTCTTTTGATCCTTTTGCAAGTTTGTTAATACTACTTGATAATGTTCTCATTTTATTGATAGTACTTATTGATGACTCTACTACTGTATTGTTTCCTGATATTAGTGTTGCTAATTTTTTATTGGCTTCGATTGAAGTATCTAAGCTTGTTTTAGTTTGATTTAATAATTCTAGTGTTCCTTCGATTGAAGCTTTAGTGCCTTTTAAAGCTTCTTTTGTTCCTTTTATTGCGTCCACTTGGTTTTTAAGTATAGGTACTATTGTTTCTAATGTTTCTTTTTGCCCTTTTAGTTCAGAAAGTTGTTTATTTAGTTCTTCTTTTGTTTCTTCATCTGTAGTATTTGATATTTGATATTCTAATCCTGATATTCCTTGGTTTACTTCGCTAAGATTGCTACTATATGTATTATAGGCTGTTTCTGCTTTTGTTATATTAGTATTTATTTCACTAATTTGATTTGATACATATTCGTTTTTTGTCGTAGCCTCAGTTATTTTTGTATCTATTTGACTTTTTTGATTTTCTAAGTTTGTATTAGCGTTATTTAATGTATTTATAGTTGTGTTATTAGTATTTTTTAAACTATTTAGTTTTGTTTCGTTTTCTTTATTTGATGATTCGTTAGGCATGTTTTTATTAAGTTTATTAGTGCCATCACTTAACTGTTTTGTATATTTGGAAAGCGTACTTGCACCATTTTCTATTTCGTTCATACTTGATTGTAGTTTAGTTATACTTGATGTTATACTATTTAAGTTTTTAAATAAATCTAAGTCGTTTTCTTCAAGTAATTTTGGTGTTGCTATTATGTATATATTATTAAGACTAAAATTTTCGGTTTTATAAGATATTTCCATTTTATTCATGTTATTTAGTTCATTTATTTTTAAACTTTCGTATAATCCAGGAGATGCAATAGATGCAATTATGTTTTTGTTTCCTGTTTCTACTACTTTACCATTTGTTACTTTAATATCAGTATTATTTTTTGAATCAATGGTGGTTCCTGCCATTACTAAGAAAGGAGTATAAACTTCTTCATTAGTTCCATTTATATTTACTACATGTTTTTCTTTATTAGTTAGAGTTATTTCTATTTTAACATTACCTTTTTTGTTTTTCATGTTTTCTAACTTTTGTTCTTTATCATCTAGAAAGTACTTTATTTTTATATCTAATGGTAAGCTTTTTTTAGTGGCTCCTTGATAGTATATATCTTTACCATTTGTTTGCCATTTTAAGATATTTTTATTTTGTTTAAAAGTTTCGCTACCATTTAAGTTTATGATGTCATTTAATTCTGATTCATCTTCTAACTCTTTTGTTGTTTTTATTTTTAAATGATTTGTTACAGTTGTTTTAGATATGTTTCCGTTTGTATTTAAACTTGAAAATACTGTTTCATTTTTTGTTAGGGCTGATGCTGATAAAGGTGTTAATATAAATATTGTTATAAGAGATAAACTTATTATTTTATTTATCGTTTTATTTTTCATTTTATAAAGCCTCCTTCATATTTTTTGTGGTTTTCATTATTAATTTATCAAATAATAGTAATAACGCTGGAAGTAGTAATATTACTACTAACATACTTATTATTGCTCCCCTTGAAAGAAGAGTGCAGATTGCTCCGATCATATCTATTTTTGAATATATTGCTACTCCAAATGTTGCTGCAAAGAAACATAGGGCTGATGTAAAGATTGATGGAACAGTGTTTTTTAGTGTTTCTTTCATTGCTATATTTTTGTTCTTGTATTTTTTCCTTTCTTCTAAATACTTGGTTGACATTAAAATTGCATAATCAATTGTTGCTCCAAGCTGGATGGTACCTACTACAATAGATGCTACAAATGGTAGTTCTGTTTTAGTGTAGTAGCTGCAAGCCATATTTATAAATATTGCAAATTCTATAGCACATATCAGAATGAATGGTAATCCAAATGATTTTAATACTAAAAGCATAATTACAAATATTACTCCAATAGACACGTAGTTAACCATTTTGAAATCGTGATCTGCTATTACGGTTAAGTCTTTCATAAGAGCTCCTTCTCCTGCTACTATTGCTTTTTTATCATACTTTTTGACTATTTTATCTACTTCTATTACTTGTTTATTTAATTCTTTTGACGCTATTTCATACGTTGAGTTTATAATTATTAATTGATAGTTACCGCTTTCTACTAAGTTATTTAATTTATCTGGTAACATTTCACTTGGAATATTTATTAATGATTTTGGTGCAAGAACTAGGTCAATTCCTTTTAGGTTTTTGAGTTCTTCTGTTAATTTGTCTACTTGTTCTTTTTTTATGTTTTTATTTATTAAAATCATTTCTGGTGATACAATATTAAACTTTTCTTTTAACTCTTTATTTGCTCTTACACTTCCTAAGTTTTCTGGAAGAGATTTATCAAGCTTGTAATATACTTCTACATTATGATTGCCATATATTGCAGGTGTAAGTAATATGATGAATATTATTACTATTATTAGTTTTTTGTTTATTGAAAAGTTAATAAGTTTTGTAAACTTTGGAATAAAGCTTTTATGTTTTGTTTTATCTATTTGTATATCAAATAATAGCAGTAGTGAAGGGAATAGAGTTAGAACACAAACAAGTCCAAATAATACTCCTTTTGCCATTACTAGACCAATATCTGTTCCTAGGGTTAAGTCCATGAAACAAAGTGATAGGAAACCTGCGATTGTTGTTAGTGATGATCCTATTACTGATTTAAAGGTGTCATCTATAGCGTTTTGCATAGCTTTTTGTTTGTCTTTATTCTTTTCTTTAGATTGTTCATATTTATGATATAAGAATATTGAAAAGTCTGTTGTTACTCCAAGCTGAAGAACTGCTGTTATGGCTTTTGTTATGTAAGAAATGTCTCCGAATATTATGTTGGATCCTAAGTTATAAATAATAGCCACTCCAATATTTGTAAGTAAGAAGAATGGTACTAGGTAAGAATCTGTTGAAAGTGTTAGTATAATTAAACAGAAAATCACTGCGATTATTACATACATAACTATTTCTTGATCGGATAAGTCCATAGTATCTAATACCATAGCAGTCATACTACTTACTTTTTCTGGATGATTGGTTATTTCTCTTAACTCTCTGACAGCTTCAATAGTTCCTTCATCTGAAGTGGATCCTTCGAATGTTACTATTATCATAGTAGATCCGTCTTTTACTACTTTGTTTGTAATATTATCTGGTAACATTTCTATAGGAATAGTAATATCAGTAATATCGTGAATACTAATTACGTTTGTGACACCATTTATTTCTTTAATTTTATCTTCAAGTTTTAAAACCTCATTACTTTTCATATTATCAACAATTACAAATGCGTTGGCTCCTGATTTGAAATCATCTTTTAAAATATTTTGACCTTTTATTGTTTCAATGTCTTCAGGTAAATAGACTAATATATCATAGTTTATTTTTGTATTAATATACCCTATCGCTGCCGGTATAAGTAGTAACATACAGACAAGTACTATTAGTCGGTACTTTTTAGTTATAAATTCTGATATTTTTTTCATTTTATAGCTCCTTTCGTCTATGTATTGTATTACTTTATATTTATTTTTACACCAACAAAAATATGATTTTTTTAAAATAAACAACTTTTTTATAGAAAATGTATTAATAATTAAACAACATATTGTTGCTTATCTTTACTTTTGTTTAAAAAAATGTATAATAGATAATGGTGATTTTATGAAGAAAAAGATTGATTTAAGAGTGATAAAAACAAAGAATGCTATTTATGATGCTTTGATTAATTTATTAAAAGATAATTTATTTGAGGAAATAAAGGTTTCTGATATATGTAAGACTGCTCTTATTAACAGATCTACTTTTTATGCACATTTTGAAGATAAGTATGATTTGGTTATGTCTTTAATTGAAGATCTTAGAGAATCTTTATCAAAAGAATTAAATACTATTGCAGATGATTTATCTGTTAAAGACTATTATTTAGAACTTATAAAAGCTTTTTTAAATCATATTGAAGGAAAAGAAGATATTTATAGATCTATAATGGTTAATAATAGAAATAGTATTATTATGGATATGGTATATGCCACTATTAGTGATGATATTAATAAAAGAATTGATGGTTTAATTAATGGAGTTCCTGGTAATGTTGTTTCTTCTTTTTATTTGGGCGGTGTTGTTAACATTGGATTTGAATGGCTTAAAAGTGGTAAAACTTATTCGAAAGAAGAAATGCTTGAGTATTTGAATAAGCTGATTAAGTAAAATAATACATATATTTATATGTGTTTTTTTGTGACCAAATCAGGCTTTTTTCATAAAATATGTTAGGTGATAGTTTATGAATTATAAAATTGTAGTGGATGCTGGTCATGGAGGAGTTGATCCCGGTGCTGTATCTGGTGGATTACAAGAGAAAGATTTTAATTTAAGAGCTGCTCGTTATATGGCAAATAGATTTGAAGAGCTTGGTATACCTGTTAAGTTAACTCGTGATAGTGATGAGACTTTGCCTAAAAGTGAAAGAATTAGGAGAATACTTAATGCATTTGGTAATAGGGATGATGTAATACTTATTTCTAATCATATAAATGCAGGAGGTGGCGATGGTCAAAGTGTAACAAATAAATGTATAACAATTAAAGCCTAAAAATAATAAGAAACGAGGAAATGTTATGAATATTAGTTACACTAAACAAGGTGATTATTTATTACCTAATTTAATATTAAAAGAAAAAGTTCAATATAATATAGGAAAATATGGATTATTAAGATTAGAGTATATAAAAAAATATAAACTTGGATTATATTTTGATTTACTTGTTAATGATACTTTAAATGAATATCTACATGATATAGATGTTACTGTTATGGAGAAGGTGCAGAAGTTAATTAAAAAACTTGCTGAAAAAGAGAATATAAATGAAAAATTAAAACAAAATAATCAAATACTTTGGGTAAGTAAAATGAATAATATTAAAAATATAGCAGAAGAAATAATTCTAAAGGAGTATATCTATGTGTGATATTACTGATGAAGAATTTGAAAGAATATACTTACCAGTATGTATTAATTATGATAACTATCTAAAAGAATTTGTAATACCTGATGCAGTGGCATTTTATATAGCAGATAATTTTTATAAAAAAGTACTTTCTAAAGCGCCACTATATAATCATATTAATTCAGCAATAGATATATTTAATGTAAGATGTGACATAGATAAACTTATACCATCTATAAAAAAGATATTAAGAATAAAATATAATTTAAAAATAGTAAAAGATAATCCAATGATATTAAAGAAATTTTATTAAAAATAAAACACTATCTAACATTCATTTGTTAAATAGTGTTTTTATGTTATTACAAACATATTTACCTTCCTATCTAATATTAAATACTTGTTTTACGTAACTTTTAGCTAGTTCATTACGAATAGTGTTATACAATACTTGATTAGGATTTACTCTTCTTTGAGATATTAAAATCATGTTGTTATATAATTTGCATCTATCAATCATATCCCAATAATTCATTATTTGGTATATCATATTGTCCTCCTTTCATATAAATTTTGTACAAATATCCTTGTACTTAAATGGATTATATCACTAACTACTAATAGTGTCAAAATGTTATTTAGGAGTTTTGTTATTGTCTAGCCAGCACTGAATTTGTACTCCCGTACCAAATTCTTTTGTGGGATTACTCCCAAACCCTTGATTTATTTTATTGAAAGTGATATCATTATATCAAGATACAATGATATCAAA
>CADBUX010000002.1 GCA_902797995.1 uncultured Erysipelotrichaceae bacterium
AGTGGAGATTATTATTTTTCTAGAATGTATAATACATTACAGGAGGCAAAACATGTAAGAAAAATTAAAATGTCTGAGAAAGTATTAGTCAATAATAAAAAGATAAGAAATAATGCTACTGTTAATGAATTTGTAAATATATGGATTTCAATTTATTGTATGAAAGAATTAAAAACGACTACAACATATTCAATGAAACATACATTGGATAAATATATTTTGCCAGAAATAGGAGAGTATAAAATTAATCAAATCACACCATTACAATTACAAAAGTTCTTTGCATCTTTAAGAGATAAAGATAATTTTAATCAAACTGGTAAGGTTTCAGATAAAACAGTTTATAGGGTTTATAAAATTATGAGAAATATGTTTAATAAAGCAACAGAATGGGAATTTGTAAGTGAGAATCCAATTATCCATATTAGAATTAAAAATGTAAAACATAGAGAGACAATAATTTATTCAAAAAATGAATTATTACAAACTCTAAATTTATTAAGAAAAGAAAATGTTGTGATTGATAAAACTATATTTTCACTGTTAATAACTACTGGAATTAGAAAATGTGAATTGTTAGGACTTCATATAGATGATATAAATCTAATAGATAAAACTATAAACATAAATAGAAATTTAAATTATGATAAATTCAATCATAAATATATAGAATTACCACCAAAAACAAATGCAAGTTATAGAATTATTCCGATACCCGATAACATGGTTAAAATATTAAATGAATATTTAAAATATAGATATACAATTAGTATTAATAGTAAAATATTATTTGTTAATAATAATGGTAAAAGAATAGGTTTTGATTATCTAATATACAGATGGAATAAATTTATAAATAAATATAATTTAAAAAGAGTAACATTGCACGGTTTGAGACATAGTTATTGTAGTATGCAAATAAATGATAATAAATATTTAAATATACCCATGGTATCTAAATTAATGGGACATTCACAAATATTTACTACACTTAAGTATTTACATTGTACTGAAAGTAAAAATGTTTGTTATATTTTTGATGAGAATATAGAATTATAAAAAATATTTTGTTATAATATAATTACATGAAGTGGTGTTTCAAATGCTAGGATAGGATTTTTAAATAGTGTTTCGCGAATATGTCGCGAACTTTCGCAAATACTATTTAAAATAATTAAAAAATTCATTTTGATTTTAAAATTAAAATTTGAAAAATCGTTTAGATTTCGCAATAATCACAAGGGTTTTAAATAAATCAAACCGTATTTGAAATTTAAACTGATTTTCTCCTAAGCAATAGGTCGTTGGTTCGATTCCAATCGGGGACGCCATTTTTTTAAATATTAACTAATATATTTTTTAGGGTAATCAACTATATATAATGTACTATCAGGCATCTTTTTAACTAATTCTTTATATTTTTTCCTGTTACTCAAAGCCCAAACAAAAATGGGCTTTTTATAATGCTTTAATTTACTAACATCATAACTACTTATTGCAGCGAAATCAAAGTCATCGTTTAGATACTTATTATTAATTAGTTTACTTATTAAAAGTCCGCATCTTAAATTAGGATAAAGATCTTTTAATTTTTTCATAATACTTTCATTAAAACTCATTATATATAGTTGTTTATCTAAAAAGTTTTTTATTGTGTCATAAAAACAATCTATAAACCTATCTTCTTCGCTATGACACTTTATTTCTATTAATACTATTTTATCATTTGGCAGAATTCTCAGCATTTCTTTTAAAGTACTTATCTTACAAGGGTTATCCTTTGTACCAAAATTATACTTTCCTAACTTTTTCAAAGTCATTGCCTCAACAATACCAGAGCCATTACTAGTTCTATTAATAATACTATCATGAATTAGTACTATTTTATTATCTTTAGTTATTCTAACATCTATTTCTATTCCCTTTATATAACTTTTATTTAAAGCCGCTATTATGGCATCCTTTGTATTTTCTTTATATTTAGAATCATCAAGAGCTCTGTGCGCTATTAAATTAGACATATTACCACCAATAAATAATATGATATATTTCCTTAAATTTGATTGTGTTTGGGTTATATGGTAGAATATTAATGTAAAAAGTATTAGAAAGAGAGATTTGTATGGATAATAATTCTGTTAGTAAATTTATTGATAAAATAGTTCTTAATTTTGAGGACAACTATGTTATAAAAAACATACTTAGCAAACTATCTGATATGTATAAAAGTAGTAATATAACAATTGATGATAACACTATAATTAGCCAGAGTAAAAGTATGAAGAGAATTATTAGTGTAGATCTAAATAATAAAAAATTAGGAGTACAAGATATTACCAATAATGATGATAAACAATTTTATAATGAAATAACATATACTGTACAAGGCAATAAATCTACCCATCACAAATATAGTACAATTATTGAGACCAATGAAGAAAAAAGTGATTTATTGAGAAAAACTGGTTATATTTATGATACATATGAATACTTTAATAATAACAAAATAGTAGGAGCAAGTGATACAAAAACTATAATAGAAGAATTACAAACAAGCGTAGGAGAAGTTTTAAAAAGAGAAAAAAACGAGTTTAATCGTATACTTTATGGAATTCCAAATGGTGACGTCATCAAGATAATAAAAGATAATGACAATTGTAAATATTATTATTGTGAAAAGCAGGTTTTAAAGAATAGAACACTGTCAATAGAACAACAAAAAACTCCTGAAATTGGAGTGGAATTAAGCCAGAAACAAGCTGAATCTATTTTAAAGTTTTCATCTGATGCATATACAGTTGCTAATAATAAAACAGTTTATGGTATACGAGGAACATCTTATAAGTAAAGTGTCAACTACTTAACAAATATCCTATAAAGTATTAATAAAATTTAATAATAGTGATATAATTAATCCAAGTATATTTTATTACATGTTATATACTTTTAATATTCAAATATTATTGATTGTGAAATTAGTATTTATCTTAATATATAATTATATAAAAGGAGTAGATTATGGGAAAAAGAAGAAAAGAAAAGAAAAGAAAGAATACATGCTACAAATTATCAGGTATATTACTTATGATTTCATCGATCTTACTTTTAGGAGTAGTTCTAACTAGTATGTTTGATATGTTACCGCTTAAGTATTTATCTGGTCTAATCGGAGGATTATTTTTAATAAATCTTATAGTTAACTTTTTCTTATTTAGAAAAAAAATAAAAAAGAAACCTAAAAAATTCTTTTCATTTGTTGCTTTACTATTTTCAGTATTGTTTATTGCAGCTTCATTCTTTATCTATAAAACATTTGGAGTTTTAGATAACATGACAGAAGAATACAAAACTTATAAGTATCATGTTTTAGTAAAAAACAACAGCAATTATCAAGATATAAAAGATATAGAAAGCAAATCTCTTGGTTATTATAATGATAATAGTACCGCTACTAAAAAAGCACTTAGTACTTTAAGAGAAAAATTTGTAAATACTGACAATGAAAGCTATGGTAATCTTGAAAGTCTTGGCTCTGATTTATTAGATGGTAGTGTGGAGTCAATATTAGTAGAAGATTCTCAAAAAATAAAACTAGATAATGCTGGAAATAGTACTAAAGAGAACAATTTAATAAAAGATTTTACCAATAAAACAAGAGTTTTAAAAACATTTACAGTTAAAATAAAATTAGCTTCTGATAAAACAGATGTTACAAAAGATGTATTTAATATTTATATAAGTGGTATGGATGAATATGGTAAAGTAGCAAGTGTATCAAGAAGCGATGTTAACATGATAATTACAGTTAATCCAAAAACAAGACAAATATTACTTACTAATATACCTAGAGATTATTACGTACAACTTCATGATACTACAGGATATAAAGATAAACTTACACACGCAGGAAACTATGGAATTGATACCTCAGTTGCCACTATAGAAGATTTACTAGGCATAAAGATAAATTATTATGTTAAAGTAAACTTCAGTAGCTTAGTAAATATCGTCAATGCTTTAGGAGGAGTAGAAGTATATTCTGAATATGATTTCCAAAGTTGGAACGGTTATAACTTTAGCAAAGGATATAACAAAGTAAATGGTAAAGAAGCCCTTTCATTTGTAAGAGAAAGAAAAACATTCAATGAAGGTGACAACCAAAGAGGTAAAAACCAACAAGCTATGATTGAAGCCATATTTAGAAAATGCACTAGCCCAGGTATTATAGTTAAATATAATTCATTACTTAATTCTTTAGAAGATAGTATGATTACTGATATGCCAATGAAATCTATTAAGAAGCTAGCAAAAATGCAACTTGTAAATAACGAAAAATGGACTATCACTTCAAACAGTTTATCAGGGACAGGAAGTTCTGAATATACCTATACATATCCATATCAAGCATTATATGTAACAGTTGCAGATGAAGAATCAATAAAACTATCTAAAGAACTTATATCAAAAGTTACTGAAGGAGAAATTCTTGAATCTTCCTATGATGGTGATAGTAATAATGTTCATTCTGTAACAAAAAGTGAAGTATATAAACAAAGTGTGACTACTACAAAAAGTACTACTAAAAGTAAGAAAACAACATCAAATGATAAGAGAGTTACTGATAAAAATGATAATAAAAATCAAAACATTACAGATAATCAAGTAGTAGATCAAAACACTAGTCAAACACAAGCTGCAGATGAGCCATCAAGTAATAGTGATGCCCCAGAAGATAATACGGGGAACAATACAGGTGGAAGTGGAGGTACTGATACTTCTACTAATGTTGATACAAGCAAAATTACTGGTAGTATCGAAGGCGCAATTAATGGAGATTAAAAAAGATGATTTATTCATCTTTTTTTGTGCATAATAATAAGGGTGATTTTATGAATGTATTATTAACAGGAGCCACCTCAGGGATAGGGTACCATCTTGCCTTGAAATTAATAAAAAAAGAAATAAACATAAGCAAGCTAGACATTGATATTAAGCTTATAGAACCAGGAACATATAAAACAGGTTTTAATCAAATAATGATAGATAGTAAAAATGAATTAGATAGTAGTCTATTTAATAACACAATGATAAAAACAAGTAAAATGCAAAGCAAAATTTTTTCTATCATTGAGTATAAAAAACTAAATAGTATAGTTAATAAAATGTTTAACGCTATAGAATCAAAATCAAACAAACTGACATATAGAGCACCATTACTACAAATTATTGTGCTAAAACTTTACTTACTATTTGTAAAATGAGTGTAAATAGCGCTAATAACTATTTACATATTAAATTGTATAATGTATACTTGGTATAGAATAATAAGGGAGAGCCTAAACTGGTTATCTTATTTTGAAAAGCTTTTGCTTTTCTTTTTTTTACACATATTTTCTATGCTTTTATCTTATACACAAATCTCATAATTGAATAATATACACTAGATAGGAGGATATATAATGTTTGATAATGTTAATCAAAACCCATTTATGATGCCAAGTCAAGATGGACTAATCGATATTGATAACAACAGTGGAACAATTGATATTGATTTGAATCAAGCACAAAGCATGAGTAATGGACCAATGAATTTAGGAGGACAAGGAATGGTAACTACTCAAACACCAATAATTGAACCAGGAAGAGAAAGAGTAGTTAATAGAACATTTGAACATATAGTACCACAGCCCTGTCCGTTTATGTAGTACAAATACTATGTAGAGATAATAAGTACAGAAAGATAAAATACTCTTTCTTTTTTATATAATTTTAAAAATTGTGTCAGTATTTGTGATATAATAAATGTAATTGATTAAGATTCAGGGAGGTTATTATGAGGAGTAGCATATTTGAAATAGAAAATAGGTTAGATATTAATAAAGAGTATAAAAGAATGCGCGATGCGTTATTTAAGGACTATGCTATTCATTATGACTATAGAGATTTTTCGTTATATGGCTTTTTAGACAAATATGTTTTTAATTTGTGGAATTATAGAGATACATTTACTGACATTGATGAATATTTAATGCATATAGGTGTTGATATTTATTCTGATGAAATAGATGAAAATAGTTTTTTAAATTTATGCGAATTTTTATTGAATATAATGAAAGTAGCTAATGAACATTACAATTTTAATAATATAGCCTTTAAAAGCCTAGCAGTAAAAAATATTATAGGGCACAATATTCCGATAATTCTTGAAAGGATGAATTATGAATATATAGAAAAAGGTAATATTCTATATATAAGAAAACGCGATGCAGATATAGATTCTATTATTGAAACAGTACCTGAAAATATAGCTGAGTTATTATTAGAATATAATGACATTAGAAACAATAATCTTGAATCAAAAAAGACAATTCTTAAAAAGATAGATTTATATATTGATAAGAATAAGGGTAAATATAAATCTATTGGAAAAGATCTTTTAGATTCAATAGAAACAATTGTTAACAAAATGGGTATAAATCATGAGGTAAACGAAAATCCATACAATCAGTTTAATGACTCAGAATTGTGTATTTGGTACGATAAATGTTTTAAAATGATGATTCATTTGATAAGAATTGAAGAAATAATTGAAATAAAAAAAGAAAGAAACAAACTTATTAAGAAATCTTTAGGAGATGTTAAAGATGATTAAAGGAAAACCATTTGTAAAGTGGGCCGGCGGAAAAAGACAAATAATAGACAAACTATTAAAATGTGCCCCAGATGAATTTAATACATACTATGAACCATTTGTAGGTGGTGGTGCATTTTTATTTGAATTGTCACCTAAAAATGCTGTTATAAATGATTATAATAAAGAACTTATGAATGTTTATGAGTGTATTAAAGATTCTGATAAATTTGATAAGATGTGCAAAGAATTAAATAATCACGAAGCAAATCATTCTGAAGAGTATTATTATAAAATTAGAAATCTAGATAGAGATAAAAACAAGTTTAACAAACTTGCAGATTATAAAAGAGCAGCACGTACTATTTATTTAAATAAAGCTTGTTTTAATGGTTTATATAGAGTAAATAGTAAAAATGAATTTAATGTTCCATTTGGAAAGAAATCTAAGGTAAATACCTACGAAGGGCAAAACCTAGGTATTATTTGTGGCTATCTTAACTACAACAATATTAAGTTATTATCAACAGATTTTGAAGAAGCAGTAAAAGATGCTAAAAAAGGTGATTTTATATATTTTGATCCACCATATGATTCAGATACTTCTACATTTAATAGTTATACAGAGGATGGCTTTGGAAAAGAAGAACAAAAAAGGCTTTCTAGGGTATATAAGAAACTAGCTGACAAAGGATGTTATGTAATGCTTTCAAATCATAATACAAAGCTAGTTAACGAGTTATATAAAGAATTTAATATAAATGTTATTGAAGCTAAAAGAAATATAAATTCTAATGGCGCAAAAAGAGGTAAAGTTGAGGAGGTAATTATAACAAATTACAAAAATAATAAGGTGTTTGATGAATAAGTAGTGTATAATATATATGGAGGTATACATCATGAATGAATTAAAATACTATTACGATGAGAAAAACTTTAAACTGATCAAAGGAGATTGTCTAGAAATATTAAAAAATATAGAACCTAATAGTATTGATATGATATTCGCAGATCCTCCATATTTTTTATCTGGAGATGGTATAACTTGTAGTGCTGGTAAAATGGTTAGTGTAAAAAAAGGTAACTGGGATGAAAAAATAGAAATAAAAGAAAAACATGAATTTAATAAAAAATGGATCAACTTATGCAAAAACGTTTTAAAAGATAACGGAACAATTTGGATAAGTGGTACTATGCATAATATTTATTCAATTGGTATGGCACTTGAAGAAGAAGGCTTTAAAATAATAAACAACATAACATGGAAAAAATTAAATCCACCTCCAAATATAAGTTGTAGAGCTTTTACACATTCTACTGAAACCATTCTTTGGGCAAAGAAAGATTTGAAAAGAGCTAAACATAAATTTAATTATGAAATAATGAAAGAGCTAAATGGGGGAAAACAAATGAAGGATGTATGGGAAACATCTCTAACTAAACCTAGTGAAAAGAAATGTGGAAAACATCCTACACAAAAACCCATAGAACTATTAGAAAAAATAGTTTTAGCATCAACTGATGAAAATGATTTAATACTTGATCCATTTAATGGAAGTGGAACAACAGGAATTGTAGCAAACAGATTAAACAGAAGATATATTGGAATTGAAAAAGAAAAAGAATACTTAGATTTAACTATAAAAAGAAAGGAAAGTGATTAAATGAAAAGAGATTTTGATAAGTGGTTAAGTAAGTTTAAAAAGAGTATATCTAATTATACATACTATGTTGATTTTGAAAAAATATATAAAAATGTAGATAAAGTAAAAGTTGAACTTAATATTTTAAACTCATTAATAGGTAGCAAAAATATAGAAAAAGAATTTGAACAAATACTACTTAAATATCCTGAAACTTTAGAGTGTATTCCGTTGCTATTAGCAGTACGTTCTAGAGAAATATTTGTTAAGGATGAAATAAATGAATACTTATTTAAATTTGATAAAATGGTGTATTCAGTGAAAGATTATATTAGATTTATGAATGAAAGTGGACTTTTTGATTTATTACAAAATCATATTATAAATAACTTATATGATTATGTTTTAGGAATAGAAGTTGGACTAGATTCAAACGGCAGAAAAAATCGTGGCGGACATTTGATGGAAGACTTAGTTGAAAGTTATATTAAAAAGGCAGGTATTAAAGAATACTATAAGGAAATGTATCTTAATGAAATTGAAGAAAAATGGAATTTAGACTTATCTGCAATGTCTGGTGATAATGTCTCTACAAAAAGATTTGATTTTGTAATAAAGACAGATAAGCAAGTATATGTTATAGAAACTAATTTTTATTCAAGTGGAGGTTCTAAATTAAATGAAACTGCAAGAAGTTATAAAATGCTTGCAGAAGAATCACAAAAAGTAAAAGGTGTAACATTTATTTGGTTTACTGATGGTTTAGGTTGGATAGGAGCTAAAAAGAACTTAGAGGAAACATTTAATGTATTAGAAACTATTTATAATATAAATGATTTAGAAAATGGGATTCTCGAAACTTTGAAATAGAATAAGTAAAAAAATAAAATATCCATGGAAATATATATATATGATAAACTATGGATATTTTTTTAATTGATTATATGTTGTTATATAAGAGAGTTGAAGGTTATATCCATAAAACAAACCATGTTTTATGGATATATTTTGTATGTACAAAATAAGAATTCTGGAATAGATAATCATTAGTCCATAAGCAATTGAACTATGTTAGTCCGGAATTGTCTTATCCTGCTTTAGTAAAAATGCAACAAAAATATTTAAATTTTATCCAAGTAGAAAGGAGTATGAAGTATGAAAAGATTTAACTTTTATATGCCAGATGATTTATATCAAAGAATATCTATTATGGCAAAAAAATATAACTTGGCAGAACTAAAATGACGATTTATTAGAAATAGGTTATATTAAATTTTTAGATATTGGAAATAAAGTAAGTGAATTAGAGGGAAAATATAAGATAATCGACAACTCATAAAATAGTAATATTACGATGTAATTAAATATCTATAACTTATGGTATAATGATTATAAGGTGATTGAAATGTCTAAATTATCAAATACAATAATGTTACTTAGATTACTTCAAAATGGGAAAAAGTATAGTATTAAAGAACTAGCAAATGAACTTGAAGTATCACCAAGAATGATTAGAACATATAAAAATGAATTGGAGTGTGCAGGAATATATATTGAATCTATTAGAGGTCCTTATGGTGGCTATTATTTAAATCAAAATATCAAATTACCAGAGAATATTAATAAGTCAAAAATTATACCTGTAAATAAAGAATATTATAATTCACTTAGTAAAGCTATTAATAATAGAAATAAATGTTATATTGAGTATTATTCTAAAGAACATGATAGTATAACTAAAAGAGTTATTAGACCATATGAACTAATTGTCTTAGATAATGAATGGGGTGTTGCAGCTTTCTGCGAGAATAAACAAGAAATTAGACATTTTTATTTAAATAGAATTAGTAAACTTGAAATTTTGGATGGAATTTATTAATGTGACATAAATACTTCCTCTTATAGTGTTAGACTTTCATTAGGAGGAGATAATATGTTATTTATAGATTTTGATGGGGTTATATTAGATACTGAACCATTACTATTTGAAGAATGGAGAAAAAACCCAAATAGGCATAGCCTTCCAGAAATAGAAAAGATAAGATATATTCAAAATTCTAATTGGGAACACATTATAAATGATTCAGAGGTAATTAACGATTCTATATATTATTTAAAACACTTAGATTCATCTACTTCATTCATTTTAACAAAAATACATTCATTAGAAAATGAAGCAAAAGAAAAAGTTAGATGGTTAAGAGAAAAAGGTGTTAAGCAAGATGTTATACTTGTACCATATTATTTTAAGAAAAGTGATATAGTAGATGCTAGAGGTAATATATTAGTCGATGATTGTCTTAAAAACTTGGATGAATGGAACAATTGTGATGGAAAATCTATATTCTTTGATATGGATAATGATAATATTGATAGCTGGCACCAACCGAATAAAAAAGGGTATCAAAGGGTATTATCGTTATCTACTTTTGTAAAAAAGGAAGGCAATTAGTATGATAAAGCTAGGTCAATATAGAGATCCATGGTTATCTGAAAAATGTAATGATGTAATAGGATTTTATCCAAGAGAATTTTATCCACTTGATAATTTTTCGTCTTTCAAAGTAGAATGGAACGGATATTTATATTCAACACTTGAAGAAGCGTTTCAAAGCAGATTATTTTTACCAGATTATATTGGTATTGCAGAACAAATTAAAAATAGTCATTCAGCTCATGAAGCACAGCAAATAATGTTTGAAAATATAAATAAAGTTAAATATTCTAATGAAGAACAAGTACTTATTATGGAAGAATTACTAAGACTTAAAATAGAACAAAATCCATATGTAAAAAAGAAATTACTTCAAACTGGTGATTATTTGATAGTTGAAGATTCTCCGAAAGATTCATTTTGGGGATGGGGTCCTAATAGGAATGGCGAAAATCAATTAGGTAAATTATGGATGAAACTTCGAGATGAATTAAAAAATCAAAAATAGTAATATGCTCGAAAGATTAAGATATTTTTGAGTATTTAGGTGAGAGATAATCTCATCTTTTTCATTGTTCTATTTTTAGTAATATTGCAATGTAATTAAAGTGTTAAGAATTTGTGTTATAATGAAAATATAAGGCTGTGATTTAGATGAAGATAATAACAATTTGTGGAAGTTTAAAATTTCAAAAAGAAATGATGGAAATGGCACAAAAATTAGCATTTGAAGGTAATTGTGTTTTGACTCCCACTTATCCTGTACTAAAAGATATAACTATAACTGATAAACAAATAAAACATTTAAAAGATGAACATTTTAAAAGAATAGAGTTATCTAATGCAATATTTGTTATTGATAAAAATAGTTATATAGGCGATAGTACAAATTCAGAAATAGAATATGCAAAAAAGTTAGGGAAAGAAATATTATATTATTCTAATTTATTTAAATAATCTTTACTTGGATGATTAAGATATTACGATGGTCACACAATTATTTAAATTAGGTGTTTTATGTAAAAAAGAAAAGATGACATCAACCGACACTTTTTTATGATAAAATGTTATTGTAGATATGTATATTATAAATAGTATCGTTTATAATCACTTTTTTGTGATAAAATTGTATTGTAAGATAATCAAAATAAATAGTATACACAATGTCCGGAAAAAGTGTGGTAATATGGTATTGTAAAATAATTAGATGCATAGTATACGCCAGTTCCGGAAATTATATGGTAATATGGTATTGTAGAAAAAAATATAATTATAACAATTTGAAAGGGAGAGTTATCTTCCTTTTTTTGTTGCTTGAAAAGGAGGGCTATGAATGAAAAGAGCAAAACCAGGATATTATGCAATAATACCTAGTGAGGTTAGATATGACAAAGATTTAACTGCAAATGAAAAACTGTTATATGGAGAAATAAATGCTTTATCTAATCGGGATAACTATTACTGGGCAAGTAATAGTTATTTTTCATCTTTATATGATGTAGCACCAGAAAGTGTTAGTAGGTGGATAAGGCATTTAAAAGATAAAGGTTATATAAATGTAAATTATGACTCTTCTAAACGAACAATAAATATTAACAATAGTGTTAATGAATCCTTAACAAGAAAGTTAAAGACTCATAACAATAATGTTAAATATAATAATAAAAATAATAATATAAATGAAATATTTGAGGAGGTGAGGATAAAAAATGACTTTTGAACAGCTTAAAGAAATACTTACTAATATAAAAGCACATTATCAGAATTTTGCTATTTATGATTATGTTGTAAAAGAGTGGTATAAAGTGTTAAAAGATTATGAGTTTGATGATGTGATGGAAAGCTTAGTAGATCATTTAACTAGTGATAATAGTAATGAATTACCCAAAGCATATCAATTAGTTAAATATCTAACACCAGAAGATTTAAAGAAGGAATGCGAAAGTAATAGATACATAGTATCCTGTAATTTATGTGATAGATGGATGAGTTTAGCTGAGTTTGATAAACATTATGATAAATGTTTACATGAGTTTGGAAGAAAATTTAAAAATACAAAAAGTGTTTAAGTCATAAAATTAAGTGACTTATTTTTATTTGAAAGGAGAATAAACTATGAATTATGAAATTAATTACTTTTTTGGAGAAGAAGATATAAATGAAATATTAATTGAGGTTTTATTAGATAAAATAAGTGAAAATAGTTGTAATAATCATGAAAATAATTTAATATCAAATTGTACTTATTTTTCTCTACAAGAAGGAGGATATAGTGTTTAATGTAGAGAATATAGTAAATCCAAGTGCTGCCCTTTATATTCGTTTATCTTCAGAAGATAAAGAAAAACAAAACGAAAGTGAAAGTGTAACTAATCAAAGAAGTATACTTTTAAGGTATGCAAAAACTAATAACATAAGAGTATACGATATATATATTGATGATGGCTTTACTGGTACTAATTTTGATAGACCTTCTTTTAAAAGAATGATTGATGATATTGAATCCAAAAAAGTAAACATAGTTATAACTAAAGATATGTCTAGACTAGGCAGGGATTATATTGTAACTGGGGAATTAATGGAAAAATATTTTCCTTCAAAAGGTGTTAGATATATTGCAATTAATGATGGAATTGATACATTTATAGATAATGGTATTAATGAAATCACTCCTTTCAAAGCAGTAATAAATGACTATTATGCAAGAGATATTTCAAAAAAAATCAGATCAAGCCTTCAAGCAAAAATGAAAGATGGTAAGTTTGTTGGAGGAAGAACTCCATATGGTTATGATAAAGATTCAAAGAATAAAAATCATTTAGTGGTTAATAAAGAACAAGGGAAAGTGGTTAAAAGAATCTACAATTTAGCGCTTTCTGGTCTTACTGCATATAAAATTGCTAGTTTACTTACTAAAGAGAAAATAAAAACTCCTGCACAACATTATGATTTTGATTGGAGAGCAAACCATAACTATAAATATGGAATCTGGCATAGTTCTACTGTTAAAGATATACTTACCAATAGAATCTATACTGGAGATTTAATTCAAAATAAAAGAAGAAAAGTAAATTACAAAGTAAAAAAGATTGTATACAATAATCCTAATGAACACATCATTATAGAAAATACACATGAAGCTATAATTGATAAAGAAACATTTAATAAAGTTCAAAAATTAATACCTAAGAATGTGGGTAGAAACGAAAAGAAAGAACATTTCTTACTTGAAGGACTTCTTTATTGTGGTGACTGTGGACATAGAATTTCTGTTATGCCAAGAAAGAAAAATAACAACCTATGTTATACTGATTGCAATTATAATAGAACTTATAGAAAAGAAAAGTTATGCACACCGCATTGTAATAATTATGATAAATTAGAAGCTCAAATATTATCTTCTCTAAAAGAAATTTGTTTAAAGTATGTAGATAGAAATAAAATATTAAAAGAAGTAAATAATAAAAAGACAAAAAAGAAAGAGAAAACAAAAGATGAAGTACTAATTATTTCAAATAGAATAGATAGTATTAATAATAATTTAGATGAAATATATATGGATAAGTTAAATAAAGTAATTGATGAGGATAGGTTTGTTAGAATAAAATCAAAATTAGAAAAAGAATTAAGTGTAGCACTAGAAGAACAAAAAAGATTACTTGATAATAATAAAAATAAAATAAGTGAGAAAACTGAAGAAGAAAAGATGAATAAATATATAAATGAATTTTTAAAATTTGATAATATAGATAGAGATTTAATAGTTAATTTAATTGATAAAATAGAAATTTTTGAAGATAAAAAAATCAACATTAAATTAACTTTCGGGAATTAAAATACTACATAATACGGCATAGCCATATTTGTCCAATAAGAACAAAAATAGTTAATCATCATATTTATAAACATACATATAGACCAGCATATTCTTGTTGTGAAGAAAATGTTTGTTCAGAAATTCAATGCGGTTCATGCTGCAATTTTAATTAATGGTTTAAAAACTGTCATACGACAGTTTTTTTGTTATAATAAAATAGGTGATAAAATGAAAGCATTAACAATTAAGGAGCCATGGGCTTCATTAATAGTCGAAGGATATAAAAAATATGAATTTAGAAGTTGGAAAACTAATTACAGAGGTAAAATATTAATTCATGCAGGGAAAAGTATCGAAAAAGATACATTAAAAAGATTTGAAAGTTATAGTTTAAACATATTACCAGGATACATAATCGGAGAGGCAGAGCTTACTGATTGCATATTAGTAGATAAACAGTTTAACGAACAACTAAGAAATATCGACTCTATAGTTTATGGAAAAAGTAATCACACAGAAACTTATGCCTGGAAACTGGAGAACATTATTAAATATGATAAGCCAATACCTGTAAAAGGAAAGTTAGGATTATGGAATTATAAAAATAAGTAAAAAAAACATAAAAATGGTAATTTTTGGTAATTGCCATTTTTATATTGAAAAAAGTATCTAATATTATACAATGTACTAAGGAGGTAAAAAATGGAAACAGAAAAGATTTTAGCAGAACTTGAATACAAGTTCATATGCGATTTTATAAGAATAAGAAAAGATAATAATTTAACTCAACAAGCATTGGCGGACCTTTCAGGAGTAGTAAGAGAAAAAATTACAAAAATAGAAAACGGATTAAACTCACCACAACTAAACTCCTTAATAAAAGTTTTAGAACCTATTGGTTACACTATCAAAATAGTACCAATAACAAAAGAGGATTAATATGGCATATATAAAATGTGGTGTTGTTACCAAAATAAATATTGAGAAAAACAAAAAGCAAGCAATTGATTATTTAAATAAATCCTTTAACTTAGAATTATATAAAAAAAATAAAAATAGCTATTATTTAAATAGCGATATTTTATCATCAAATATTAAAGATTTTAGAAATGAGTTCCTAGAGTTTAGTAGTTTCTATGGTGATAGTCTAGATGATTGTGAAGCCTACTGTTTGGAAACTTCTATAGATAAATTAATTAAGAAAAAAATATACTTATGTAATGATAATGAAAAATACTATTTCTCTAATTATGAAAATCATAAGTTCGATACCGATGAAGTTATTGTCACAACTAGTAATTTTTCTATAAAAATATTTATGATTCCTATTTTTTGGGACATATATAGAGTAATAGTAGAAAACTTTGAAATGGTTAGCGAACTTATTAACAATTTGATACATAAATGTATTAAGAATCCTTTAAAGGATGCAAGCTTTTTCACGGTTGTATAACATTTTATATAAAATAGTGATATAATGGTAAAGAGGTGTTGTTATGAAAAGAGCATTAGTCTTATCTGGCGGAGGTGCTAAAGGATCGTATGAACTTGGAGTTTATAAAGCACTAAGACGCCTTAATATAAAGATTGATATTATTACTGGAACTTCTATTGGAGCTTTAAATGGTGCCCTTTTGGTTACCGGAGACTATTTAAAAGCTAAAAAGTTTTGGCTAAAAATGTCCGCTAAAGATGTTTTTGATTACGACTTTAAAAGTAAAAAAGAGTATCCAAAAGTTGCTAAAGATATTATAAAAAACAAAGGATTAAAATTTGATAAAGCAGAAGAATTTTTAACAGGTATTATAAATGAAGAAAAAATAAGAAAATCAAAAATTGATTATGGTTTAGTAACAGTTAATCTAAAAAACAGGGTTCCTAAAACGTTATCAAAAAATCAAATTCCAAAAGGTAAACTTGCAGCTTATACAATTGCATCAGCAACCTGTTTTCCACTTGTTGAAGTAAAAGAAATAGATGGTGAATACTACGTTGATGGTGGCTATTATGATAATTTGCCTATTAATTTAGCAATAGATATGGGAGCAGATGAAATTATAGCAGTTGACTTATCTGCCATTGGAATAAAACAAAAAGTAAAGGATAATGAAGTAAAAATCGATTATATAAAACACAGTTCAAAAGATTTTATATTAGATTTTAATCCAGATACCGCAAGAAGAAATATCCGTTTAGGATACAACGACACTATGAAACATTATGGTAAGTTAGACGGTGAAAATTATACATTTAAAAAAGGAAATTTAAAAAAGAATTATAACAACTTAAGCGATTATTACATACAATTATTAAAGAAAGTATTAATCTCTGATGATAAAAAAGTAAAAATAACAGAAATTTTAAAAAATAAAAGATATCAAAACATATTTCTAAATATAAAACAAGGCAAAAGTCTTGAAAAAGAAGTTAATTCTTCGCTTGAATATTTAGGAAAACTATTTGATATACAAGATGATTATATATATAATATTGAAAGTTTTAATAGAAAATTAATAAAAGAAGCAAAAAGTTTGAATTATCTTACTATTGATAAAAACTTAAAGGGCAAAATGTTAATTGGATATATATATAATAAATTTATGAATAGTGATAACAAAGAAGAAGTATATAAAAAACTATTTAATATAGCTTTAATATTTCAAAAAGATTTCTTAGCAGCTTTATATTTAATAGCAATTTCTAAAAGATATCCGATAACACTTAAAAGTGATAAATTCTTTGAAGAAATTTTAAATAGTTTAAAAAGCAGTGTCAAATAATGTCTAATTTTGCCGCTTTTCTTGTAAAGTTAATTGTTATGTTATATCCTTAATATAGGGAGTGTGATACATATGATATATCCATCAATAGATAAATTGCTTTTACATGTTGATTCTAAATACCGTTTAGTACATGTTGTAGCAGAAAGAAGCAATGAGATTCAGGAAAAAGAAAATTTGCAAATGCCAAAGAACGATTACGTATCAACAAAAAATATTGGCAGAGCATTGGAAGAAGTAGAAAAGGACCTAATTAAAATTAAATAGATTAGTTCCTTTTATTTAAGGAGTTAATATGAAAATAGAAAAGTATAAGTATTTAGGCAATGGTAAATATAAAATTAGTATTGATAATAGTGAACATATTATTTATGAAGACATAATATTAAAGTATTCTATTTTAGGTAAAGAGTCTATAACTCAAAAAGAATTAGATACCTATATAAAAGATAATGAATTTTATGAAGCATACTATAAATCAGTCTCCTATATAAAAACGAGATTACGTTCAGAAAAAGAAATTAGAAAACATTTAAGCAAGGACTATTCAAATAAAACAATTGAAAGCGTTATAGAAAGACTTATCAAAGAAGGATATATAGATGAAAACATATATACTGATGCATATATAACAGATCAAATTAATCTCAAAATAAACGGACCAATAAAAATAGAAAATGATCTTATCAAACTAGGAATTAGTAAAGATATAATTGAAAAACATTTAATAAATTTTACAAAAGATGAACAATATAAAAAAATAAAAAAAGTTATTGAAAAAGAAATAAAACTTAATAAAAATAAGTCAGAAGTTATGCTAAAAAACAAAATTCTAAAAGCATTAATTGATAAAGGCTTTTATAAAGAAGATATTTTAAATTGTATCGAAGATTTTAGTTTTGATGATAGCAAAATATATGAAATAGAATATAGAAAAGCATATGATAAATTATCTAAAAAATACAGTGGAAAAGAATTAGAGTACAAAGTAAAAGAAAAAATGTATCAAAAAGGTTTTAAATCATAAAAAAAGATCTTTAAGATCTTTTTTTAGTTTGAACTACTTTTTGAAGAAGCTTGATTTTTTTGTTTTTGTACATAGTCATAATATGCTTTCTTTAAATCATCATCTTCAAATTTTAAACCAGCATCTTTTCTCATTTGTTCAAGTTTTTGATAGTATAAAGTTGCATCTTTATTAAGTTTTTCTTTTACAAGTTTTTCTACTACAGTCTTCTTTACATCTTTTAATTTTGGTTTAGATTTTTCATCCAGTTTGTAAATAACATGATAACCATAAGTTGTTTTAACAGGACTTGTAGTATATTTACCTTTTTCTAGTTTGAATGCCGCAGCATCAAACTCTTCAACCATGTCACCAGTAGATACCCATCCTAAATCTCCACCTTTTTTGGCAGTTGCAGTATCGTCAGAATACTTTTCAGCAAGTTTATCGAAATCTTCGCCATCCTTTAGCTTTTTAATAATATCTTCTGCCTCTTTTTTTGCATCATTTTCAGCTTTAGTTTTATCTTCACTAGTCATATCATTAGTGGTATCTGGAGAAATTAAAATATGTTTAACTTTGATATCACCATAAACTTCTTTATCATAATAATCATTGATTTCTTTATCTTTTAAATCTTTCTCAACAAGTTCATTAACAACTTTTTCTCTTCTATGAGTTAGTCTTAGATAATCTTTAAGTTGAGCCTCATTTTCAAAACCATAATATGATAACAAATCAGAATAAGAAGCATTATTTTCTTTAGCAGATTTTTTAATGTCTTCTACTTGAGATTTGACATATTCTTTTTCATCATCAGTTTCTTTATACTTGTTATTTAAAATTTCAGTATCAAGTAAATCTATAAATACTTGAGCACCATATTTGCCCTTTAAAGTATTATATAAACTATCTGCAGAAATTCCTCCTTTATCTAAAGATGCTACTTTTTGCTCGCCATTTTTTAAAGTAGGTACAGCGCCACATCCTACAACTATCATCATTAATAATGAAAGTATAACTATTTTTTTTGCGTTTTTCATATTTTCCTCCTTAAAAGTTACACAATTATCATAACAAAATTATTAAAACTTGACAATAAAATAGGTTTAAATAATCACAAAATTCATCATTATTCCATAAAATAATCTAGAACAAGAAAAAAAGGAGGAATAAATATGAATTATGTTTCATCATCTGCAATTGTTTTAGTTTTATTTATCTTACTAATAATTATACTTGGTGCTTGGTGCTAAGGGAGGTGTAAAGATTTATGAATAACAATAATAATTGCTCAGAAGGGCAAAGACCACAACATCATTGCAACCAATCTTCTGGTTCTGGACTTTTAATGGGAATAGTAGTATACATACTATTAGTTATTATTTTAAGTTCATACAGAGGATTCTAAAAAAGAAAAAGGAAATCCTTTTTCTTTTTTGTCTTTTTTTTAAATATATGATAATATAAGTTGGTAAAAAGAGGTGTAATATGCAAACAAAAACAATTAAGGATGAAATAGATTTTAACAATGTATACTTTGGATTTGAGATAGGGCAAAATTATGACTATAAAAATGGAGACTATTACACATTTGCAGACATAGTCATTCTAGAAAAAACAAGCTATACGAAAGAACAAGATAACGATATCACTAATATATATGTAGATCTTTTAACAAATAAATTATACTGTTTAAATAGTAAAAATAAAGTATTAAATAATTATAATTCTAATATTATTAATAATTACATTGAAGATATAATTAGTGTCACTGATTTGTTTGAGGAATACAAAAGCATTAACAACTCCACTTATAATGACCTAATTAATAAATTCGAAGGAAACAGTATAATATCTAGAAAGTTATTTTTTGAAAACATAAACAAAATAATTGACATTAAAGATTATGTGGACAAATATAAAGAAGAAAAAACAAGCAGTAAAGTAAAGGTAAAAACAATGAATTAAAAAGCTTAAGTTATACTTAGGCTTTTGTTATGCAAATATATATAAATTTGTTGACTATTTTTAGGACTATATCATATAATGTTAAAGACGTTATAAAAAATGGAGGTAGTATGTTAAAATTAGTTAAAAAATTAACCAAGAAACAAATAATATTAATTCTAATAAGTGTTATTTTTGTTACCTCTCAAGTTTGGCTTGATTTAAAAATACCAGATTATATGAATGAGATAACAAAATTAATTCCACAAAAAGGTACTACTATTAAAGATATACTAAAACCGGGAAGTACTATGGTTTTCTGTGCTTTTGGAAGCCTTTTATCATCAATAATCGTAGGATATTTTGCAGCCTACATCGCAGCATCTTTTGCGTATAATTTAAGAAAAGATGTTTTTAGAACAGTAGGGAAATTTGGGATGGAAGAAATTAAAAACTTTTCAACAAGTAGTTTAATTACTAGAACCACTAACGATATAACTCAAGTAGGAACATTAATTTCTATGGGACTTCAAGTTATAATAAAAGCCCCAATTATGGCGATCTGGGCAATTACTAAGATTGCAGGTAAAAGTTATGAATGGAGTATAGCAACTACAGTAGCAATACTAGTTCTAATAATACTTATTCTAGTAATAGTACTAATTGCTTTACCTAAATTTAAAAAGATACAGTGGCTAACTGATAACTTAAATAGAATAACTCGTGAAAATTTAACGGGCATTCGTGTAGTACGTGCTTATAATGCCGAAAACTATCAGATGAAAAGATTTGAAGAAGCAAACGAAGAACTTACTAGTACACATCTATTTACCTCTAGAATTATGGCGATAATGAATCCAGTAATGACCATAATTATGTCGGGATTATCACTATCCATATATTTTATTGGAGCTTATTTAATTAATGAAGCAAATATGATGGATAAAATAAATTTATTTAGTGACATGGTAGTGTTTTCAGCATATGCTATGCAAGTAGTAATGGCTTTCATGATGCTAAGTATGATTTTTATCATCTATCCACGTGCAAGTGTATCTGCTAAAAGAATAAATGAGGTGTTAGAAACAGAAACATCTATTAAAGAGGGACCCAAAGAAAAGACAGAAGAAACTGGTACAATTGAATTTAAAAATGTATCATTCAAGTATCCAGATGCTGAAAATTATGTTTTAAAGGATATAAGCTTCAAAGCAAAAAAAGGACAGACTATAGCCTTTATAGGAAGAACCGGAAGCGGAAAAAGTACTGTAATTAATCTAATACCCAGATTATATGATGCAACCGAAGGTGAAGTTTTAGTAGATAACTTAAATGTAAAAGAATATAAAGAACAAAGTCTTAATGATAAAATTGGATACATATCTCAAAAAGCAATCATGTTTAAAGGAACTATAAAAGAAAACGTTGCTTTTGGTAAGAAAAACAATAAAAAAGTATCAAAAGAAAAAGTAAAAAAAGCAATTGAAATAGCGCAAGGAAAAGACTTCGTAGAAAAACTACCAAATTCGTACAACTATTCTTTAGCAGAATCTGGCACTAATATAAGTGGGGGACAAAAACAAAGGCTATCTATAGCTAGAGCCATAGCAAGAGACCCTGAAATATATATATTTGATGATTCATTTAGTGCTCTTGACTATAAAACAGATTTTATGCTAAGAAAAAACTTGAAAAAGTATACAAAGGATGCAACAGTAGTAATAGTAGCGCAGCGTATAGGCACAATTAAAGATGCAGATCAAATATTTGTAATCGAAGATGGAGAACTTGTAGGCTCTGGTACTCATAAAGAGTTAATAAAAAAATGTGATATATATAAAGAAATAGCCCTTTCACAATTAGGAAAGGAGGAAATAGAAAATGCATAATAAAAAAAGAGTAAAAGAAAAAGAAAAAATCAATCTAAAAGAAGATTTATTAAAACTCTTTAACTATATAAAAAAATATTTACCTCTTATTATTCCTTCTCTAATACTTGCTTTTGTATCGTCAATCTTTTCAATAATCGGACCAGATAAACTAAAAGATATAACAGATACAATAACAAAAGGACTAATGACAGGAATAGATTTAGACAAAGTAAAAAGTATAGGTATATTTTTAATTATAATCTATTCTTTGGGAGCAATATTTAACTATATACAAGGCTTTATAATGTCAACAGTTACTAATAGATGCTCTAAAAAACTAAGAACAGAAATTGGAGAAAAAATAAATAAATTACCACTTAAATACTTCGATCAAACAAGTTTCGGAGATGTTTTATCAAGAGTAACTAATGATGTTGATACAATAGCAATGAGCCTAAATCAAAGTTTAACAACTCTAGTCAGTAGCACAACACTATTTTTAGGATCGCTATTTATGATGTTTAAAACAGATTATATAATGGCAATTACAGCGATAGTATCAAGTCTAATTGGATTCATGTTTATGGGATTAATCCTAAAAAACTCTCAAAAATATTTTAATAAACAACAAAAAGAACTAGGTAATTTAAATGGCCATATTGAAGAAATATATACAGGACATAATATAGTAAAGCTTTATAATGCTATAGAGGAATCAAATGAAAAGTTTGATGAAATAAACAAAAGGCTTTATATAAGTAATAGAAAAAGTCAGTTCTTATCAGGACTTATGCCACCACTTATGGGATTCATAGGAAACTTTGGATATGTTGCAGTTTGTGTTGTGGGAGCGTCCCTAGTAATAAATGATCATATCTCGTTCGGAGTAATCGTAGCATTTATGATATATATTAGATTGTTCACTAATCCCCTTAGTCAAATAGCACAAGCCTTTACCTCACTTCAATCCACCGCGGCAGCATCAGGAAGAGTATTCTCATTTTTAGAAGAACAAGAAATGACAAAAGAGAACCCAAAAGAAAAACTAGACAAAGACAAAGTAAAAGGTAGTATTGAATTTAAAAATATAGAATTTGGTTACAATGAGGATAAAATAATAATAAAGAACTTCTCGGCAAAAGTTGAGGCTGGTTCAAAAATAGCAATCGTTGGACCTACTGGAGCAGGTAAAACAACGATGGTAAACTTACTTATGAAGTTCTACGATATAGATAAAGGTGATATTTTAATAGATGGTATATCAATCAAAGAGTTATCAAGAGAAAATATCCACGAATTATTCACTATGGTACTTCAAGATACTTGGGTATTTAATGGTACTATTAAAGATAATATTAAATATAATAACAAAGGAATAAGTAATGATGAAATAGAAAAAGTATGCAAAGTAGTGGGCTTAGATTACTTTATAAAAACACTTCCAAAAGGATATAATACAGTATTAAATGAAGTAGAATCTTTATCCCAAGGTCAAAAACAATTGCTCACTATAGCAAGAGCAATGTTAAAACAAAAACCATTCTTAATTCTAGATGAAGCAACTAGTAGTGTAGATACAAGAACTGAAGAACTAGTTCAAAAAGCTATGGATAAATTAACAAAAGGAAAAACAAGTTTTATAATTGCACATAGGCTATCTACTATTAAAAACGCAGATTTAATCCTAGTAATGAAAGAAGGAAATATAATTGAACAAGGTAGTCACGAAGAACTCCTAAAGAAAAAAGGTTTCTATGCAGAATTATACAATTCACAGTTTGAGAAAGTAGAATAAAGGTTAATACTTTTATTCTTTTTTATTTAAAAATACAGTGACACATGTGATATAATAATTTTAGGTGATAAATATGAAAAAAGTTATACTAATTGATGGAAATAATCTCCTTTTTAGAAGTTATTATGCAACAGCATATCGTGGTCCAATTCTTCGTAATTCAAAAGGTTTTCCTACAAACGGATTATATGGATTTATAAACATGCTTAATAAAATAATAAATGAAGAAAAACCAACTTATATGATGATTGCTTTTGATAAAGGTAAAACATTTCGTCATGAAAAGTATGATGGCTACAAAGATGGTAGACGTGCTACTCCAGATGAACTTAAAATGCAATTTCCTGTTGCTAAAGAGTTAGCTAAAGCAATGGGTATACCTTGTTTTGAAATAGATAACTACGAAGCCGATGATATAATTGGAACATTTGCTAAAGAAGTAGATGAAAACGATGATTTTATATCTACCATAATAAGTAGTGATAAAGATCTTTTACAACTTATATCATCTGATAATGAAGTTAAACTTTTAAAAACTAATGATTATATTCGTATGAATAAAGAAACATTTATTGAAACTTATGGTTTCACCCCTGAAAAAATGATTGATTTAAAAGGACTTATGGGAGATGCTAGTGATAACATCCCTGGTGTTAAAGGTATCGGAGAAAAAACTGCAATTAAATTGATACAAGATTATGACACTATTGAAAACTTATATGATCATATTGATGAAATAAAAGGTAAAACAAAAGATAAACTATTGGAAGGTAAAGAAAGTGCTTTCTTTTCAAAAGAACTTGCTACAATCTATAAAGATGTACCAATAGATAAAGATTTAAATAAAATAAAATATAGCGGTTCTACTCCAAAACTTATTCCCCTTATGAAAGAATATGAATTCTTTTCTTTATTAAAAAAGATGGAAATAAAAGAAGAAAAAAAAGAAATAGATTATGAAGTAGTAGAGTCTTTACATATCGATAATGATAGTTCTATATATATCGAATGTAAAGGTAATTACCACGACAATAATATAATTGGTATTGCTATAACTAATAAAAGTGGTAACTTTTTCATTGAAAAAGACAAAATTAGTAACTTAACTATTGATCCTGATATAAATCTTTATACTTATGATTTAAAAAAGTTATTGGTGCTTTTAAAATATAATAATATTACTATAAATAATAAAATTGATGATTTAAATATCGAAGCATATATTTTAAATTACCCATTAAAAGATGATATATCATATCTTATGGAAGTATGTGGATATAGTAGTCGAAGTATTGAAGAGCTTTTAAAGAAGAAAGATATTACAAAAGAAGAAATAAATTCTAATTTAATAGAAAAATCTATGTTTATTTATCAAAATAGAACTAAGTTTTATGAAGAATTAATTAAAAATGATTATTTACAAATCTATGAAGATATTGATCTTCCTCTTACATATGTTCTATTCTCTATGGAATATACTGGTGTTAATGTTAATAAAGATTATCTATTAAAAATGAAAGAAGAAGTATCAGAAAAGATTAATAAAACAGAAAAAGAAATCTATACTTTAGCAAATAATAAAGATTTTAATATAAACAGTCCTAAACAACTTGGAAAAGTCCTATTCGAAGATTTAGAGATTCCTTATCCTAAGAAAGTAAAAAGTGATAAGAATTATTCAACAAGTGTTGATATTTTAAATAAATTAAAAGATTATGACATAGTAGATAAGATATTAGAGTATAGAACTCTTACCAAGATTTATTCTAATTATATTGTAGGGCTTCTTGATTTTATTAAAGAAGATGGAAAGATTCACACAATATTTACCCAAACTCTTACAAGGACAGGAAGATTATCTTCTGTTAGTCCAAACCTTCAGAATATACCAATTAGGGAAGAGTATGGAAGACTAGTAAGAAAAGCCTTCGTGCCAAGCAACGATTCAGTTATAATCTCAAGTGATTATTCACAAATAGAACTACGTATGTTTGCCCATATGTCGAATGCTACAAACTTAATAGAGGCATTTAAAAGTGATATGGATATACATACAAAAACAGCTATGGATATATATCATATAAACAAAGATGAAGTAACCCCAAATCTAAGAAGAAATGCTAAAGCAGTAAACTTTGGTATACTCTACGGAATTAGTAGTTTTGGACTTTCTGAAGATCTAGGAATGAGTATGAAAGAAGCAAAACAGTTTATTGATAATTATTTAGAAACATATCCAGGTATTAAAGAGTACATGGATAATCTTAAAAAAGAAGCTTATAAAAATGGATATGTAAAAACACTATTTGGACGTGTGAGAGTAATAGACGAATTAAAGAGTAATAACTTTATGGTTAGGTCTTCTGGTGAAAGAATGGCGCTTAATACTCCGATTCAAGGTACAAGCGCGGACATTATCAAAATTGCTATGATCAATGTTCATAATGAATTAAAGAAAAGGAATCTAAATGCTAAAATGATAATCCAAGTACACGATGAAATACTAATCGATTGTCCAAAAAATGAACTTGATGAAGTAATAAAGATAGTAAAAGATAAAATGGAAAACGTATACAAACTAAGAGTGCCTTTAAAAGTAGATATAAACTATGGCAATAATTGGTATGAAGCTAAGTAAGGAGGTAGAGTATGCCTGAATTACCTGAAGTAGAAACGGTAAGACGCGCGCTTCTTTTAAAACTAAAAGGAAGAACAATAAAAGAAATAACCATTTTATATAATAATGTTTTTGAAAATCAAGACATACAAAAAGTAAAAGAAAAAATAAAGAATCAAACGATCAATGACATTTTAAGAAGAGGCAAGTGGTTAGAATTTGTACTAGATGATTACTATTTACTAAGCCATCTTCGTATGGAAGGAAAATATGTTTATAGAAAGCTTGATGATATAGTAGAAAAGCATCAACATGTACTATTTAATATAGATGACGAATTCTCACTTAGATATAGAGATGTAAGAAAGTTTGGAAAAATGCATCTAGTAAAAAAAGATGAACTTAGTAAAAGTCCCTTATCAAAATTAGGACTTGAGCCTTGGGATAATAATTTAGATTTAGTATACTTAAAAGAAAAGTATAAAAAGAAAACACTTCCTATAAAAACAGTATTACTAGATCAAGAAATAATCGTAGGTATAGGAAATATCTATGCTGATGAAATACTATTCCTTTCTAAAATAAATCCTCATAAAAAAGCAAAAGAATTAAATGATAAAGAAATGCAAAGTATTATTGATAATACTAAAAAGGTATTAGATAAAGCAATCGAAGAAGGTGGAACAACTATAAGAAGTTATACCTCAGAAGAAGGAATAACTGGAAATAATCAAAACAATTTATATGTTCACCAAAGAGAAGGAGAAAAATGCCAAATTTGTAAAAATGTAATAGTACGAGAAAAAATCGGAGGACGAAGTACTTATTACTGTCCAAAATGTCAAAAGTAAAGGAGTATTAATAATTCCTTTTTTTTGTAATAAAATTTAATATGAAGAAAATATTAAAAATAATAAGTATTAGTTTATTTACATTGTTTAGCTTTTATTATACTGAAAAAATCATAGATCTTTCAAAAGAAAAAGATCCTATTATGATGAAAATAAAAGAAGCCAAAAAAGAAAAAGAGATAGAACCAGTAAATGCCATAGTAACAGAAAATACCATTCTAGTAGGAAAAAGTGGAAAAAAAATAAACGTTGAAACAAGTTATGAAAAAATGAAAAAAATAAAAGAATATAATGAACAATTACTTGAATATATAAACATTAAACCAACCATAACCAAAGAACGAAACTATGAAAAGCTTATCACTGGAACAAATACAAATAAAAAAGAAATATCAATTATATTTCAAACAAATGACATTAACTATATTGACCAAATTAAATATGTATTAAATAAAAATAGTGTTAAGGGAACATTTTTTATAGATGGTAAGGTTATAGAGAATAATTTTGAATATATGAAATCATTATTTAATAATAATTTATCTATAGGAATATATAGTTATAACAATATTTTTAACAACACTAGTGTTAAGTATGTGAAAACTTTAAGCCTGAACAGTATGAATTATAGTAACTATTGTTTATATGAAAATGAAGAGTTCTTAAATGCTTGTAAATACTTCAAAATAAATACTATAAAACCTGAAATAATAGCAAAAAATCTATATAATTACTTAAAGAATAATAAAGAAAATGGAAAAATATATCAAATAAAAACAACAAAACAAAATATAAAAGAGTTAAATAGCACTTTGATATACTTAAAACAAAAGGGTTACAAGATTATAAGTTTAGATGATTTATTACAACAGTAGAGCTCATTCCTTAAAATTAGGAATAAAGCTCTTTTTAGCAGTTTCGTCTTCTTGAACAAAGCAGTTTCTAATGCCTAAATCATAAGCACAGTCAATAATGTCATTATATTCTTCCTTAGAAATAGTCTTATTAAGTATATCATCATCAAAATGTTTCATGGGAGTATATTGATTCATAATACTGATATAAATATTATTTTTATATGTATCATAAAGATATTTGATTATCTTTTTAGAATCATATGTCAGAGTAGGAAGCATTAAATGTCTTACAATCATTCCTTTTTGCATAATTCCATTTTTAAATTTAGGCTTTCCAACTTGTTTATACATTTCATCAATAACTTCTTTAGCATTATTACAGTATCCAGGAGCCAAAGAGTATTTAATTGCTAAGTTATCATCATAGTATTTAAAGTCAGGAAGATAAATATCAATAATACCTTCAAGTTCCTTTATTGTTTCAACGCTTTCATAAGAGTTAGTGTTATATACAACTGGAATAATAAGACCTTTCTTTTTAGCAAGAATAATTCCTTCTTTTATCTTTAAAGCAAAATGTCCCGGAGTAACTAAATTTATATTATTAGCCCCCTTATTTTGAAGTTCTAGACAAATATCAGCAAACTCTTCCAAAGATATTTCTTTCCCGTATTCTTCTAAAGATATTTCATAGTTTTGGCAATATACACATCTTAAATTACAATTAGAAAAAAATATTGTACCACTCCCATTTTTGCCTGAAATACAAGGCTCCTCGTAATAGTAAAGCATATACTTAGCAATTTTTAAGTTATTATTAGCATTACAAAACCCAAAGTCTTTATCTCTATCTATATTACAATTTCTTTTACATAAATTACAGTTCATAGACTTCACCAAGAGTTATTATATAGTTATATTTAAATAAATACAATAATTGACACTTAAAATTATTCTTAGTATAATTAGACTTAGTTGGGGAGGTATTGGTAAAGTGGAAAAATTTATTATTATACTTGCGATAATTTCTATTGTTATATTACATTCATTTATAGCACTATATATTGACAGATTAAATCACATAAAAGGAAATAGTAGTACAAACTGGGGATTAATTCCTTTTGCAAATGTTTACTTACTAGGAGAACTACTATTTAATAAATTAGTAGGTGCCATCCTGTTTATAGGATCAGTCCTATCAGTAGACTACCATGTTACATTATTAGGAACAAGATATGGTTTTGATATAATTCCATATAGTCTACGAATTACATTGTTTATAATAGTTTTAGCTATTACAATTATTCTATTAATCTTCGCAGTAATAGAATATGGCAAAACAGTAAGAAATAATAAATACGTAGGAAATGATCTTACTTTCTTTATTAAAGAAACACTATGGATATTAATACTAATAATAGTGATATATGTATTATTCTTTATTATAAAAAAGTATTCCGTCTAAAAAAGTTCAATTTGAACTTTTTTTTCATAAACTTATATTAAGTGTTTGACTTATAAGTATTATTGTGATAAAATCTTATATGTTTAAGGCCTCTCGCTTTAAACCACATCAAAAAGGTAAAAGTTCCTTTATAGGACACCTCAAGAGTGAGTCTTAGCTAAAAGATAAGGAGGTATGTATGAAAGCAATTATTAAAACTGGTGGAAAACAATATTTAGTAGAAGAAGGTTCAGTTATTTTTGTAGAAAAATTAAATGCTGAAGAAGGAAAAAATGTTGTTTTTAATGAAGTTCTAATGCTTGATGGTAATGTTGATAAAGAATCTTTAAAAGGTTCTAAAGTAACTGGTAAAGTTGTTAAACATGGCAAAGGCAAGAAAATAAGAATCTTTAAATATGTTAACAAAAAGAAAAGTACTAGAAAAGCACAAGGACATCGTCAACCATATACAAAGGTTGAAATTACTAAAATAGGGTAATTAAAATGATTAAAATAAGAATTAAAGAAAATAATAATAAAATAGAAGAAATTTCTATAATAGGACATGCTATGTATGATGATTTTGGTAAAGATATAGTTTGTAGTAGTGTTAGTAGTATAGTAATAACTACAGTAAATGCTATAGAAAGAATAGATAAGGATTCTATTAGTTATACTGAATTACCATTTAATCTTAAAAAAGAAAAAGATAACGAAATAACAAATGTATTACTTATTAATATGATAGATTTACTAAAAGAATTACAAGAGCAATATCCAAAAAACATTACATTTTTATAGGAGGATAATTATGATGAAATTAAATATCCAATTATTTGCTCATAAAAAAGGTGGAGGTTCTACATCAAATGGTAGAGATTCTGCAGGAAGAAGACTTGGAGCTAAAATAGCAGACGGACAAACTGCTAAAGCTGGATCAATTATCTATCGTCAAAGAGGAACTAGAATCCATGCCGGTGCAAATGTTGGAATGGGAAATGATCATACTTTATTTGCCAAAATAGATGGTATAGTAAAATATGAAAGACTAGGAAAAGATAAAAAACAAGTAAGTGTTATTGCAGAATAATACTTCTTTTTTTTACATGATGTATTAAGTTTACGAACATCTTGAAATTAAGCAATATTTTTGATATAGTATACATATGAAGGAAACTTCATAAAATAAAAAAGAGATACGTTTGAAGCGAGAATCAGACGTTTCCCAATATTGGTGACATCTGAAATCACAGAGGTGTGAGATCAGATGCCTTTTTGTTGTCTATATAATAAAGTGATTATTATAAAGAATAAAAGTAATATTATAAAATATAAAGAGATTTCTCTTTTATTCATACTATCACTCCCTCTCTTTAAACCCCCAGTAAAGATTGGGAAGACATCTGACTTTTTGGGACGTATCCTCTATATCGTATAATAAATAGAACAAATAATAATGTAATTCTCCATAACTTTACATTGGTAATTTTTGGTAATAATAATTTTAATTGATAAGCATAAAAGTAATTATTAGATTTATTGAATAATTACTTTTATTTTGATATAATTATAAGGAATGAGAAAGGAACGTGTATATGGATAAATTAACAAAAGAAGAAGTACTTCATGTTGCAGATTTAGGTAAACTTGAATTGAATGATGAAGAAATAGATAGATTTTCATATCAATTAAAAGAACTATTTAATGAAATAGATAAAGTAAATGAAATAAATGTTTCTGTAGAAGATGGAATATTTAGTCCTTTAAATAATGAATGTGAAATGTTTTCTGATGAGTATATAGTGTTTGAAAATCCAAATAAACTTATAGAAAATGCGCCAGAAAAATTAGAAAACTTTATAGAAGTGGCAGGTGTTTTTGATGAGTAAATATTTAGATTTAGGTATAAATGAGATTCATGATTTATTAGTTAAAAAAGAAATAACACCAGTAGATCTTGTTAATGAAGTTTTTGATAGAATTGATCTAGATAAACTAAATTGTTTTATAACAACAGATAAAGAAGGCGCGTTAAAGAGAGCAGAGTCTCTTGGCGAACCTGATGAAAACAATATTCTTTGGGGACTTCCTATAGCTTTAAAAGATAACATGGTAACTACTAATATGAGAACTACCGCAGGCTCTAAAATGTTAGAGAACTTTGTTTCTGTTTATGATGCCCACATTGTTGATTTAATAAATGAAAATAAAATGATTATCATTGGAAAAACAAATATGGATGAGTTTGCAATGGGTTCTTCTAACCAAACAAGTTATTTTGGCCCAGTTCGTAATCCGTGGAATAATTCTCTAGTTTCAGGAGGTTCATCTGGAGGATCAGCTTCTAGCGTTTCATCTAGAATTGTGCCATTTGCCCTTGGCTCTGATACCGGAGGTTCTATAAGGCAACCATCATCTTTCTGTGGTATTGTAGGACTAAAACCAACATATGGTAGAGTATCACGTTATGGACTTATTGCCTTTGCATCAAGCTTGGATCAAATTGGACCTATGACACGTAATGTTTTTGAAAATGCTTCACTTTTAAATATTCTTTGTAAAAAAGATAAACGCGATTTAACTCATATAGGTAAAGAAGAAGACTTTACTCGTCTAATTGGAGAGCCAATCTCAGGTATGAAAATAGCCATTCCTGAATTTTATATAAGCGATGTTATTGATTCTCAAGTGCTTGATAAAATTAATGATATTAGAAAGCTTCTTGAAGATAATGGTGCAACTGTTGAAACAGTAAAAGTTCCATATATAGATTATGCAGTTCCTTTATATCAAATAATCGCCCTTGGAGAAGCAAGTTCTAACTTAGCAAGATTTGATGGTATTAAATATGGATATAGTGCTAAAAATGCAAAAAATATAGATGAATTTTATAAAAAAACTCGCAGTGAAGGCTTTGGCGACGAAGTAAAACGTCGTATTATGGTTGGATCATTTATGCTTTCTGGTAAGAACGTATCTGAATACTATAATAAAGCATTAAAAATAAGAAAAAGCATTTCTAATTCATTTGAAGAAATTTTTAAAGAATATGATTTAGTAATTGGACCAACTACAACTTGTCTTCCATATGAAATTGGAGAATTCTTACAAGATCCAAATAGATCATTTGTTGATGATGTATTAACCATTCCTGTTAATATGGCAGGTCTTCCTGGAATGAGTGTTCCAATTGGTTTTTCTAAAGAGCATTTACCAATTGGCATGCAAATAATAGGTAATAAATGGGAAGAAGCTGTTATGTATAAGTTAGCAGCGTTTATTGAAAGCAAGCTTTCACTAGATTTAGTTCCTGGAGGTGATAATAATGAGTAATTATAAACCTACGATTGGTATTGAAGTGCACCTAGAATTAAATACAGATGCCAAAGTATTTTCACTTTCTAAAAATAATTATAGTGATGTTGCCAATACTAACATAAATGAAATAGATTTAGCTTATCCTGGAGTGCTTCCAACATTTAATAAAGGTGTTCTTGATAAAGCGCTTCTTGCATGTCTTGGACTTAATATGAACATATCTCGTAAAATGCATTTTGATAGAAAAAACTATTATTATCCAGATCTTCCAAAAGGATACCAAATAACTCAGTTTAATACTCCGATAGGACTAAATGGTTATTTAACACTATCAACAGGTAAAAAAGTAGGAATATCAGATATCCATATTGAAGAAGATACTTGTAAAAGCCTTCATCATAATGGAAAAACCCTTCTTAACTACAATAGATGCGGAGTGCCTCTAATTGAAATAGTATCATGTGCTGATATGAATTCTAAAGAAGAAGCTATGGATTACGCAGAACGCTTACGTGAAACTTTACTTTATCTAGGAGTATCAGATTGTAAGATTGAAGAAGGATCTATGCGTTTTGATGTAAATATTTCAGTATCAAAAGATGATACCTTAGGAGTTCGTTCTGAAATTAAAAACATTGGTTCAATCTCTAATATTGGAGATGCTATCGATTACGAAGTAAAAAGAAAAATCGAAGCACTAGAAAATGGTGAAGAGTTATTATTTGAAACAAGAAGATTTGATTCAGATACTGGAAAAACAATTTTTATGAGAACAAAAGATACCAACAATGATTATCGTTATTTTCCAGAACCAGATATTCCATATATCTATCTTGATGAAGATGATATTTTATCAGTAAAAGAAAAACTCGTTATGCTTCCAAAAGAAAGAAGAGAAGAGTACAAAAAAAGAAGCATTTCAAATATAAACATAGAAAAATTAATTGCTAATAAAGAACTATCTGATTATTTAAACATATTCTTAGATGAAAACATAGACTTTAATATAGCAAGTAATATTTTACTTGGAGACATATCTTCATATTTAAACAAAACAAGAAAGAGTATTTTTGATACTAAATTAGATAAAGAAAGATTTATTATTGTAGTAAATGCTTTGAAAGCCGAAGAAATATCTTCTAAAATATTTAAAGAAATACTTAATTCTATCATGGAAGATGATGCTTTAGATTTAGATTCACATAAACAAGTTAATAGTGATGAAAAGATAATAGAAATAGTTACAAAAGTAATTAACGATTATCCAGATTCTGTTAAAGATTACAAAAATGGTAAAGATAATGCTATTAAATTCTTAATGGGAATGTGTATGAAAGAATCTGGTGGTAAATTAAATCCAAAAATGGTAATGGATATTTTACAGGACTTTTTAAATAAATAATAATTGATTATTACCTTAATATAATGTATAATTGACTAAGATAAGGAGTGATTTAAGTGTCTAATAAAATTCTAAAAGAACTTAAACAAAACAAATATACTGTTATTGTATTTTGTATATTTTTAGGACTATTTATCATAGGATGGTTAGTTTTTGGACTTGTTATGCCTAAAAATACTGATGAAAAATATGGAACTAGACTTGATCCAATAAAAGCAGAATATAATAACGATATGAAAAAAGCTAAACAAGATTCTGATAAGGCAGAAAACACAATAGTGGAATCTGTAAAAAAGAAAGATTACGTTACTTCTGCATCTGCAGAAACTAAAGGTAAAAAAATCGATATAGTTGTAGAAGTAAAGTCAAATACGAGTGCTAAGACTGCTAGAGAACTTGGTGATGTAGTACTAAAAAATACAGATGATAAGATAAAGAAATTATATGATATGCAACTATTTATAAAAAATGAAAAAGAAGATGCAAAAGAATTTCCTATGATAGGATATAAAAATGCTAAGGATAAAAACTTTGCTTTTTAGGAGTTAAATTATGAAAAACAAAAAGAAAAAGAGTAGTAAAAAAAATATAAATAGGTTTAATTATCTTAAAATATGTATAATTACTGTACTTGTTATAGTAATTGGAGTAGGACTTTATTTTTTCTTAACCGCAGAAGATGATGAAACAAGTCTTACCATACTTGAAAAACAATGGATAATGCGCAATAAAAAGACACTTGTTGATATAAACGTTCCTAATAATCTAAGTGTTCTATCAGACAATGGAAAAGGTGTAGTGTTTGACTATCTATCAAAAGTTGAAAAAGATACTGGCTTAAAATTTAATAAAAAATCTTATAACTATAGAATAAACAGTGATGAATTAAAGGGACTTTCCATTGCAGTATTATCTAATGAAGATAGAATAAAAGATACAGATGTTTTATTAACAGAAGATAATTATGTATTAATTGGATTAAATGAAGGATATTTAAGTAATTTAAATGATTTATATAATAGAAAAGTTGGTATTCTAAAAACAGATAAATCAATAGTTTCAAATTATGTCAATACAAATTATAATTATATAGAATATGATGATATAGAAAGCTTAATTTCAGCACTTAAAAGTAGTAAAGTAAACTATGCCATAGCCCCTAGATACTATGCACTTAATGAAGTAGTATCAAATAACGCTTATATAAAATATAGTTTCAATGATTTGTCAAATAAAATAGTTTTAAGAGTAGAAGATAACAATCGTTTATCAGATATTATGGTTAAATATCTAAACTCTTTTAAAACTAATAATTATATGTCAAGATATGAAAAAGAGTTTATGAACTTTTATTTAAACAATACATCTGCAACAGAACTTGATACTAGCTCGCTATCTAGTAAAGTGTACACTTACGGATATGTAAAAGATAGCACCTATAATATTTTAAATAATAAGAAATTATATGGATTTGCAGGAGAGTACATAAACTTACTTTCTGATATGGCAAATATTGACTTAAACTATAATGATTATTCTTCAAAAGAAGAATTAGCAGCTGCTATCAAAAGCGGTAATGTTGATATAGCATTTATCGATTTCGATTATAAAAATGAACAAGGAAAGTATACAGTAAGTAGTTTTAGTCCTCAAATGGTAGCTATTAGTAAGACTGATTACAGAATTTCTAATAAAGAAGGACTTGAAAATAGAAAACTATACACAACAGAAAATAGTTATCTAGAAAAGTATTTAAAGGATAATTATAATTCTGTAGTAAATACAATTAAAAATGTAGATAGTGCTATTCCTGATGATGGAATACTAGTTTTAGATGAAATAGACTATCATTACTACTCAAAAAAGAATAAGCTTGATGATTACTATCTATTATTAAAAGATAATTATTCAGCAGATTATAAATTCTATATTAAAACAGATGAACAATCAATGTATAACTTTATTAATTTTATGCTTATGTATACAGATGGTAGCGATATAAAAGTTGAAGCCTTAAATAAACTTGTTTCATCTAGTGAAAGTAAAGGCGGATTTGTTAATATGTATTTAATGGTTGTACTAATTATAGTAATTCCAGTAATAGTCCTATTTGCTATCCTTGCACTTACTAGAACTCGTAAAAATATAAAGATTTTACGTAAAGAAGATATTTTAAAATATAACGATATGCTTACATCTTTAAAGAATAGAAATTATCTTAATGCTCATATAGATGAATGGGATGAACAAAAGATAATTCCAAGAACAATAATTATTGCAGACCTTAATAATTTAAAATATATAAATGATAATTATGGTGGGGATGAAGGAGATTTATTAATTAAAAAAGCTGCTGCTATACTTATCAATACACAACTTGAAAAAAGTGAAATAATTAGAACAGATGGTAATGAATTTCTTATTTATTTAATAGGTTACAATAAAACACAAGTTAGTACTTATATAAATAAGCTTTCGCGTGAATTTGAAAAATTACCACATGGTTTTGGTGCTGCAATAGGATATAGTATGATTGAAGATGAAATAAAAACAATTGATGATGCTATTAATGAAGCAAGTATTGAAATGCGTGCTGATAAGGAGCAAAACTATAAATAATGGTTCAAGATAAAGCTAAAAGAATAATAACTAATTTTACAGACATTTTAAAAAGCCCAGAGATGCAAATTCTTCCTGGGCAAATTGCCTTTTATTTCGTAATGTCAATTATACCTATTGCAACAATCAGTGGGGTTGTGGCATCCTTAATAATTGAAAACTTTAATTTTGTTGATACCGTAAACTCGGTACTTCCAAAAGCACTTGCTACTATTTTCACATCACTTTCAACTGATTTACATATTCAGGGAATTGCATTTGTTCTTGTTTTATACTTACTCCTAGGATCAAATGCTCCTGGTTCTATTATCATTGCTTCAAACATTTTTTATGAAGTAGAGCAACCAAATTATATTAAGTTAAAGTTCAAATCTTTTGTTATGACAGTAATAATTGTAGTATTATTGTTATTTGTAGTTATTTTTCCACTTTTAGGAGATATAATAGTCAACTTTATAACTACTACATTTAATAGTAATTTTCTTGATAATTACAGGCTTTTGTATGTAACTATCAAGGGATTAGGATCTTTCATAGTAATGTTTTTTATAATTAAACTTTTATATACGTATGCACCAAGTAAAAGGATTGATAGAACAACCACTATAAAAGGATCATTATTTACTTCAGTAGGATGGATATTATCAACTTACATATTTGCGTTTTATATAACCAATATTGCTTCATATGATGTTGTTTATGGCAATTTTGCCAATATATTAATATTACTTTTATGGGTATATATTTTAGCTTACTTATTTGTAGTAGGCATGGCCTTAAATGTAGATGATTTTCATAAACAAAGGAAGTGTTTAAATGAAAAAGATACAAAAAGAAAAGCAAAAAAAGAAGAAAGCACAAAAATTAAACAAGAAAGATCTAAACAAAAAAATAAAAAATAAATTTAGTTTAAAAACAATAAAACAATTCTTTATAGAAATAATTAGAGTTACTAAACTAATATTATCAGATAATAAATTAATTCTTCTCTATATAATTGGAGCTACTATAAATGGAATGATACTTAGAGGTTTAACAATTGGTTATCCATTTAGATTTAGACCTATTTTAGCAGACTTAATTATATCTTTAATTTTTGCATCATTTTACTTTTTAATAAAGAAAAGATATCGCTTTATATATTTGATAGCAATATCAATTGTTAGTAGTATAGTCTGTATAGCTAACATAATATATTACTTTTATTACAGCTCATTTATATCAATTACATTTTTCTCATTTGCACTTACTAATCATGATACGGGAGGTTCTAATGTATTAGGATCAATGCTTAATCCTAAATTTATCATATTCTTCTGGTTAACTATTGCTTTGTTCGTTTTAAGAAGCACTGAAAAGAAAAATAACAATCTAGATGATGCTTTTAAAAGAGTTAGAAAAAACACTGTATTTAAAACCATTTATACATGGGTAGGAATATTTTTTATAGTATTTTTAATTAGTTTAAAACCAGTTGATTTTAGCAGACTTTATAGTCAGTGGAATAGAGAATACTTAGTATCAAGATTTGGAGTTTATATGTATCAAATTAATGATATGGTAAAAAGTATTGAACCTAAAATGGCTACACTATTTGGTAAAGATAAAGCCTATAGAGAAATAAGTGAGTATTATGAAGAAAATAGTTTAAAGCCAAAGAAAAATGAATATACTAATTTATTTAAAGGCAAAAATGTTATTGCAGTCCACGCAGAAAGTATGCAACGTGCTCTACTTAACCTAAAAATCAACGGTAAAGAAATAACCCCAAATTTAAATAGACTTGCATCATCTGGTATATATTTCGATAACTTTTATTCACAAGTTAGTTTTGGTACAAGTAGCGATACTGAATTTACTTTGGCAACCTCACTTCTTCCAGTATCAAGTGGTACAGTATTCATTAACTACTCTGATAGAGATTATATGTCTTTCTATCAACAGTTACAAAAACATGGTTACTATACTTTTAGTATGCATGCCAATACTGGAGATTTCTGGAATAGAAATATAATGCATAAAAGTTTAGGCTATGATAAATTTTATGATAAAGCAAGTTATAATATTGATGAAGAAATAGGATTTGGCTTAAGTGATAAATCATTTATTACACAATCAGTAAATTATATAAAAGAAATTAATAAAGAACACAAAAAGTTTTATGGTACATTAATAACATTAAGTAATCATACACCATTTGATTATAATGAACTATTCGGAGATTTTCCTGTTACAATGACTAAAGATGGAAAAACATATCCATATATGGATAAGACCAAACTTGGTAATTACTTTGTTTCTGCCCATTATGCAGACAAGCAGCTTGGACTTTTAGTAGACCTTTTAGAAAAAGAAGGAATCATGGATAATACTATAATTATGATTTATGGAGATCACGATGCTAGAATTTCTACATCACAATGGAATAGATTTTATAATTATGATTATAAAACAGATGATATTCTTAAAGAAGATGATCCAAACTATCAAAAATTAGATTATTACTGGCAAGAAATAAACCGAAGAGTACCTGTAATAATATGGTCAAATAGCAAAGAAGTGCAAAACAAATATAGCAAAAAAATAGGTACTGCTATGGGAATGTATGACCTTACTCCAACCCTTGGTAATATGCTTGGAATAAGAAATAAGTATGCACTTGGATCTGACATTATTAACAAGACAGATAATTTAGTACCTTTCCCAAATGGTAATTATGTTACTAACTATGTTTATTATAATGACAATAAAGAAGAGTACAAACTTCTTAAAGATATTCCGCTTTCAGAAGACTACATAAAAGAGAACAAAAATAAGACTCAAAAATTAATAGATATATCAAACGATATAATAGTTTACAATTACTTTGGAAATAAATTTCCACTTGAGGAGGAAAAATGAAAAAGAAACGCAGATTAAAGAAAAAAGTAATAGTATTAATAGTATTAATAATAATCTTAATTCTTTTAATTACCGGAGGACTTATCTATAAAAATTTATCTAAGGATAGCAATGGGAAGCCTACTAAAGTATTAGATGAAATACCAGAATATGGTTATGTTTTAAAAGATAGTGCTCCTAAGATATATAAAGATTTATTTAAAAAGTTAATGGATGTTTTAAAAGAAGAAAATGTTGATTATGATGAGTATGCAAAACTAATATCACAAATGGCTGTTATTGATTTTTATAATTTAGATAATAAAACATCAAAAAATGATGTTGGAGGGGCACAGTTCATAAGAAGTGAAAATGTTGATAATTTCGTTTTGGAAGCCTCAGAAACAGTTTATAAATATGTAGAACAAAATCTAGATGGCAAAAGAAAACAACAACTTCCAGTAGTTACTTCATCAGAAATAAAAGATTTAAAAAAAGAAAAGTATAAGTACAAAGATATTAAAGATGATGAAGCTTATAATGTAAAAGTAAGTATAGATTATAAAGAAGATTTAGGATATCCAAAAGAAGTAGAAGTAAAATTATTACATACAGATAAAAAACTAGAAATATATTATATGAAGTAAAAGGAATTATTGACATTCCTTTTTTTGTCAAATTTATTGGAATCATTGACAAACTTTTTGCATTTTTTGTTTATAAAAATATCATTTTGTGATAAAATCATTATAGTAGGTGGTTCTATGGACATTAAAAAACTATATATAATAGGAATAGTTGTTGTTATATTAATTATATGTGTTGTATGTTTTATCATCTTTAAACAAAAAAAATATAAAGGGCTTCGTGAAAAATTAGAAGAACTAGAGCGTCAACGTAATTTAATTGTAGCCACTCCAGTTATGACTGAACTTGATAAGGTTAAAGTTATAATAAACAACTCAGAACTTGAAAAAAAATATGCTGATTGGCAAAAAAGATACGAGATTATCAAAAATGAAAGATATAGTGATATAACAGATAAACTTTTAGAAGTTGACAACTTAATTGAAGACAAAGAATATAGTGATGCAAAAGAAGCAATTGTAAATCTTGAAATGGAAATATATAAACTTCGCGTTAGTACTGATAATTTACTTGATGAAATACGTGAAGTTACCATGAGCGAAGAAAGAAATCGCACTATTGTTACTAAATTAAAATCAAGATTTAGAGAGCTTGAAAGAACATTAGATAATAATAGAGCAGCATATGGCGATGTTATTAATAATATAGAACTTCAATTTGAAAACATAGAAAAGAAGTTTACAGATTTTGAAGAAGTTATGGAAAAAAATGAATATGAAGAAGTAGTCGGAGTTGTTAAAGTTCTTGATGAAATGATCGCGCATATGGGAGTAGTAATCGAAGAACTGCCTGATGTAATACTTCTTACAGATAAAATACTTCCAAACAGAATTAAAGAAGTTCGTGATACATATGAAAAACTAGCAGCTAAAGATTATCCGCTTGATCATATGAAAGTTCCATATAACCTTAATCAAATTGAAAATAAAGTCGGAGATATTAAAACCAGAATAAAAATACTTAATTTAGAAGACAGCATGTTTGAATTAAAGACATTTCTTGATTATTTAGATAATTTATTTACAGATTTCGAAATAGAAAAGAAAAGTAAAAAATTATTTGATGAAACCGCTCGTAATTTTAAATCAAAATTACAAAAGGTTAATAGAATTGTTACAGATATATATAATCAATTAGATGACATAAAAAGTATGTATAATTTAGAAAGTGAAGATTTATCAGACTTAGAACAAATTAATAAAGAATTATATAAGGTAAATAATGATTTTAATGATATCATTAAAGAACTAAAAAACAAGACGTTTCCTTACTCAAAACTAAAAGATAAAATAATGTCACTATCAAGTAATTTCGGACAAATTGAAGATAATCTTAACTTATGCTTAAAATCTTTAGGCAGTATGCACGATGATGAAATGAGAGCTCGTGAACAATTAGATGAGATAACAGAATTATTAAAGAAGTGTCGTGCTAAAATTAGGCATAATCCACTTCCTATAATATCTAATAATTATTTTGTAGAGCTTTCTGAAGCAAATGATGCTATATATGAAATAGTAAAAGAACTTGAAAAAACTCCAATAACTATTAAAACATTAAATATAAGAGTTGATACTGCTCGTGATTTATCACTTAAATTATACAGTACAACTAATGAAATGATAAAAACTGCTAAACTTTCTGAAATGACTATTATGTATGGTAATAGATATAAACCTATTGATAAAGATATAGAGCAAGGTTTAGATGTAGCAAGTCAGCTATTCTTTAAAGGTAATTATAAAAAATCTTTGGAAACCGCAATTGCAGCCATAAATATAATAGAACCTGATATTCATAAAAAAATGCTTCATTTATATAAAGAAGATAAATAGGAAATCAAAAAGATTTCTTATTTTTTTAACAAAAAAACTAGGTGAAGCGCCTCCAAAAGACTAATTATATATAGATGTGTTTTCATAAAAAATAAAAAAAGAATTAATTATATTTGAAAATCAAGGTGTCAAACTGGAAGTTAACATGCGAGATGAAACTGTGTGGCTTAATGCTAATCAAATGGGAAAACTATTTGATAGAGATTCTAAGAAAATTAGAAAAAACGGTTAAGCTTCTTGATATAACAAATCGTGCTTATGATAGGATTGATGGAAATGATGTATATCAATCAGTAGAAGAAAAAACCACTAACTTTTTATATTTTATAGTAAAGAACCATGTATTTATAGATGGCAATAAAAGAATTGGAGCTTGTTTGTTTATATTTTTTCTATCTTTTTATGATATTTTATATAAAGATAATAGTTCTATAATAGGTAGTATGTTGCTCACAACACTTACACTTTTAAATGCACAATTAAATCCTAAAGAAAAAGATATTCTGATTAGCTTAACTATGAACTTTTTGACGTAAGACAAGTGGACACTTCAGTGTTTCTTTTTTTGATATGTTTTATATTTTGTGATAAAATGATAATGGAGGTAATATGGATAAATATATAGATATGTATCTTGAATATCTTTTATATCAAAGAAATTATTCACAGTTAACTATTTCCGGATATAAAGAAGATTTGGTTTTTTACAAAGATTACGTAAATAGTCAAAATAAATCCTTTTTAGAAATAGACTACGCTTTTATAAGAAAATTCTATAATTACATGGATTATTTAAAATATTCTAAAAACACTATTTCAAGGAAAATAAGTGCTATTCGTAGCTTCTACAAATATTTAGCAAGAAATGGATTTATTGGTTTTAATCCGTTTTCCCTTACTAACGGTCCTAAAAAAGATAAGTTGCTCCCAAAGTTTCTATATTATAACGAACTTGAAGAGCTGTTTAATGCCTGTGATTTAAATACATTTTTAGGAGTTCGAGATCGCCTCTTATTAGAAATGTTATATGCTACCGGTATGAGAGTCGGGGAACTCGAAATGATAAAAATTAATGATATTAACTTTTATGATAATTCTATAAAGATACTTGGTAAAGGTAATAAAGAGCGCATTGTTTATTTTGGAGAGTACGCTAGAGAAATACTTGATATGTATTTGAATAAACGTGATGATAAATGCGAGTATTTATTTATAAATAATAATAAAGAGAGATTAACCGCCAGGGGAGTTAGATACATAATAAATAAAGTTGTAGAAAAAGCAAGTCTTAATACTAAGGTAAGTCCTCATATGCTAAGGCATTCATTTGCAACCCATTTACTTAACGAAGGATGTGACCTTTTAAGCGTTCAAGAACTATTAGGACACGAGTCTCTTCGTGCAACTCAAGTTTATACCCATGTTACTAATGATAGATTAAAGGATGTATATTTAAAATCACATCCTAGAAATAATACAAGGATAGGTGATAATAATGATATTTAAAAATGTAATAGAAAGATTAAAACAATATGATATACTTATTTCTTACGATGAGTGTGAACAAGAATTTAGTAATATTTCATATGATTCGAACGAAGTAACAGAAGATACTTTGTTCATCTGTAAAGGTGTTTCGTTTAAAAAAGATTACTTAGAAAGTGCAATTAGTAAAGGTGCAACATGTTATGTTAGTGAAAAAGATTATGAAGTTAGCATTCCAAAAATAATAGTAAATGACGAGAGAAAAGCTTTAGCAGTTATATCCGATCTTTTTTACCCAGATGATTTATATAAAATTGGTATAACAGGTACTAAAGGTAAAACTACTACTAACTATTTTATTCATAACATATTAAAACATCATTTAGGATACACTCCAGGAATATTCGCAACTCACTATTTTTACAGTGGGCTTCATAGTGGGGAAAACCATTTAACTACCCCAGAGAGTTTAGAACTTCATAAATATTTAAATGAAATGATGCAAAGTGGCATTAAATATATGTCCATGGAGGCATCAAGCCAAGCTTCAAAACATGATCGCATATTTGGTATGAATTTTAATATAGGATGCTTTTTAAATGTTAGTCCCGATCATATTTCACCACTCGAACATCCAGATTTTGAAGACTATTTAAACTGTAAATTAGACTTTTTAAAAAAATGTGAAACAGTTATTATTTATAAACATACAGATTATTATGATAGAGTAATGGAAACTGTAAAAGATAAAAAAATAATAACCTTTGGTATGAAAGACGCTGATTATATTATTAGTAATATTGCAAACGACAAAGGACTTTCATTTGATATAACACACGGGAATGATACTAAGAATTATAGAATAAGTATGGCAGGTAGATTTAATGTTATAAATGCAACATGTGCGGTAGTAGTAGCAGATCTTCTTGGAGTATCCTATGAAAACATTTTAAAAGGGCTTTTAGAAACCTCTGTTTCTGGAAGAATGAATGTAATAAACTCTGGAATATGTCCAGTTATCATTGACTATGCTCATAATGAGCTAAGCGCTAAAGCACTATATGAATCATTAAAAGAAGATTATCCGGATAAGAAAATAAAAGTAGTATTTGGCTGTCCTGGAGATAAAGGCATCAATAGAAGACGCGATATGGGAACACTTGCAGGACAATATGCAGATTATGTATATCTAACTGCAGAAGATCCTGGACATAGTAAAGTTACTGATATTTGTAATGATATAATTAAATATATCAAAGAGTATCACAATAATTACGAAGTAATTGAAGATAGAAAAGAAGCTATTGCTAAAGCCATTCATGATGCCACAAAAGATGATGTAATTGCGCTTCTTGGTAAAGGTGATGAGAATTACCAAATGATAGATGGAAAATGGTTACCATATGAAACAGATATAGAGGTAGTAAAGGAAGAACTTAATAAAGTAAAAGAATAAGTTATCTTCTAAACAAAATAATTTATGATATAATTTAAGTAGGTGGAGTATATGGAAAAGACATATAAAAATACTAGTATTAATTATGTATTCTATGATAATAAATCAAACATTAATTTAATATATTTACATGGATGGGGTCAAAACATAGAAATGATGATGCCAATAGCAAAACCATTTATAGATAAATATAATGTTCTGATAATAGATTTACCAGGTTTTGGTTTATCAGATGAACCAAAAGAAGCTTGGACTTTATACGATTATGCTGATATGGTAAATTTCTTCGCAAAGGAATTTAAATTAGATAGTCCTATCCTTATAGGACATTCATTCGGAGGTAAAATTTCTATTTGCTATGCTTTAAAATATAAAACTAAAAAACTAGTCTTACTTGCAGCCCCTTATGATCGAAAAATAACCAAACCTACTTTAAAGATGAAAGTATTTAAGATTCTTAAAAAGACTCCTTTTGCAAGTCTTGCCAAAAAGCATATGGGAAGTCTTGATTATAGAAACGCTAGTGATATGATGAAAAAGGTTCTGGTTAAACACGTTAACACTGACTTAAAAGAAGAAGTAAAAAAAATTAAATGTCCCACCTTATTAATCTGGGGTACAAATGATGAAGCGGTTGATTATAATGATGCTTTAGTACTTGAAAAACTAATACCTGACTGTGGATTAGTTACCTATGAAGGATGCTCACATTATGCATATTTAGAAAGACTTAATCAAACAGTTAATATACTTAAAAGTTTTATAGGAAGTGATAAATAATGAAGATATATTTTATACTATCAGTTTTAGTAGCATTGTATTATTTATATCTTAAAAACAAAAAAATTATGCATATGTTACAGCAAAACTATTACAATGATGATAACAGATATTTAAAATGGCTAGAGAATAATTTTAAAAAATCTTTTATTAATTTTGATATATTTTTCATAGTATTTGTTCTATTATTTTTTATAAATAATAACATACTATCTATAATTTTATTTGTACTATTATATGTATTATCTTATATCACCTATAAAAACAAGATTAGAAATGAACAATCAAAAAAACCTTTAGTAGTCACTGCAAGAGTAAAAAGATTATATGTAACAGAATTAATATTATATTTAATAGTAATAATGCCTATGATAATAAATTTTAAAGAATCCCGTTTAAATATTTATTATCTTATAATAGGACTTATGATATTCGTGCAGTGGTATATTATAGTAATTGCTAACATTATAAATAAACCAGTGGAAAAATTAGTATTCAATCACTTCAAAAAACTCGCTAAAAATAAACTAAAAGATATGAAGGATTTAAAGAAAGTAGCAATCACAGGAAGTTATGGCAAAACTAGTTCAAAAAATATATTAAATGATATATTAAATGTAAAATATAATTCATATGCAACAGAAAAAAGTTTTAATACTATGAATGGGCTTATGATTTCAATAAATAATAAACTTGATAAATTTACAGATATATTTATCTCAGAAATGGGAGCCTTCAAAAGAGGTGAAATAAAAGAACTTTGTGCCCTAATTAAGCCAGAGTATGGAGTTTTAACAATTATAGGAACTGCCCATTTAGAAAGTTTTGGATCAAGAGAAAATATTCAGAAAGCTAAGTTTGAACTTATTGATAGCCTGCCTAGCGATGGTATAGCAATTCTTAATATGGATGATCCATATCAAACAAGTTACAATATTAAGAGTAATTGTAAAAAAGTATGGGTATCAATTAGCAATAAGAAAGCAGATGTTTATGCTGAAGAAATAAAACTATCAAGTAAAGGAACAAGTTTTAAAGTTACTTTTAAAGATAATAAAGAAAGTTGCACTCTAGAAACTAAACTTCTTGGTAATGCTAACGTCTACAATATATTACAGGCTGTAGCACTTGCTTATAATTTAGGACTTACTTTGGATCAAATAAAAACAGGAGTAAAAAGAATAAGTCCAATTGAACATAGATTGGAGCTAAAAAAATATGGTGACATTAATATAATAGATGATGCCTATAACTCAAATCCAGTGGGAGCTAAAATGGCAGTAGATGTGCTTAGTATGATGGATGGCAAAAAAATTATTGTTACTCCAGGTATGGTAGAACTTGGAGAAAAACAACATGAATATAACATGGAATTTGGCCGTCAAATAGCGAAAGTCTGTGATGAAGTTATATTAATTGGAGAAGAACAAACAAAACCAATACTTGAAGGATTAAAAAAAGAAAAATATCCTGAAAAGAGTATTCATATTTTAAACGATGTAAAAGAAGCTTTTCCACTTATGAAAAAATTAAGTGAAAAAAATACATATGTGCTTTTAGAAAATGACTTACCAGACATATTTAATGAATAGGAGTGATAATATGAAAATTAAATTAGGAGTTATCTTTGGAGGAGAAACAGTAGAGCATGAAGTAAGTATTATTTCAGCGCTTCAAGCCTTGCAAAATTTAAATAAAGATAAATATGATATTATACCTTTATATATATCGAAAAATAGAACTTGGTATACTGGAGATAAACTAACAAATATAGAAACATTTAAAAATTTTGAAAACAATGAAAAGTATGTAACACCAGTAACTTTATATAAAAAAGACAACAAATTCTATTTGCAAAATACTGCTGGTCTTATAAGAAAAGATATTACAGATATTGATATTGTTCTTCCCATAGTTCATGGTAACAACGTTGAAGATGGTTCCTTAGCAGGCTATCTTGACACAATTGGAATTCCTTATGTCGGTCCACATGTTTTAGGAGCTGCTTTAGGACAAGACAAAGTAACTATGAAACAAGTAATGAAAACAGAAAATATTCCTGTTGTAGATTTTATTTGGTTCTTCGATAGTGAATATTTAGACAATAAGGAAAATATTTTAAAAGATATAAAAAAACTAGGTTATCCAGTAGTAGTAAAACCAGCAACATTAGGAAGTAGTGTAGGAATAACTTTTGTAAAAAGTGAAAAAGAAGTAGAAGAAGCAATTGAAGAAGCTATTTCTTACGATAACAAAATTGTAGTAGAAAAAGCTGTAGAAAACCTAGTAGAAGTAAATGTAAGTGTACTTGGTAACTATGAAAGTCAAAAAGTAAGTCCTTTAGAAGAAGTAATGGGTTTAGATGAAATATTAAGTTATTCTGATAAATACTTAGGAGGCTCCAAAACAAAAGGTTCTGGAAGTAAAGGAATGGCATCCACTAATAGAATAATACCTGCAAGAATTTCGGAAAAGTTAACCAAAGACATACAAAAAACATCAAAGAAAGTGTTTAAGCTATTAAACTTAAGTGGAGTATGTAGAATAGACTATTTAATAGATAAAAAAACAGAAAAATTCTATGTTAATGAGCCTAATACAATTCCAGGAAGTCTTTCATTCTATCTTTGGAAAGAAGCTGGTGTTGAGTATAAAGACTTACTTGATGAAATGATTAGCATTGCTATAAAAGAATATAAAAACAAATCAAAGAAAACAATGAGTTTTGAAAGCAATATTTTAGCAGGTTTTTCTGGTTCTAAAGGAACAAAAGGATTAAAAGGAACAAAAGATTAGAAAAGTCATGCTTTTAAACAAATTAAGTTTAGAAGAGATACTTGAAAATAACCATGAAGAAGTTTTATACAACCTAGGATATGAAGCGCAAGATAACGATTTAAATGATATTTATGACGAAGAAGTAATTAAAACTATTAGAAATGAAATAGCACAATTAAATGATAAAAAGCAAAAAATACTAAAACTATATTATGGAATTGAAAATGATGAACATACTTTAAATGAAGTAGGAGAAATGTTTGGTATTACTCATCAAGCAGTATCGTTTCATATGCAAAATGCATTTGAAAACTTAATTAAAAAGAATAAGGTAAAAGCTTTAAAAAATTATTTGTATAAAGAAATATAAAATAAAAAGAGTGTAAACTTTTACATTCTTTTTTTTGTTTTTTCATATTTTCTGGTATAATATTTATGGAGATGATAGTTATGGCACTTAAATATGATGAAAGTAGTATTAAAATTTTAGAAGGCTTAGAAGCTGTTAGAAAACGTCCTGGTATGTATATAGGATCAACAGACAAACGTGGTCTTCATCATTTAATATGGGAAATTGTAGATAATTCAATAGATGAAGTTATAAATGGTTTTGGAGATTATATAAATGTGACGCTTCATGAAGATGGATCTTGTTCTGTAGAAGATAAAGGTAGAGGGCTACCTGTAGGAATGCATGCAAGTGGCAAAAGTACACCAGAAGTTATTTTTACCGTACTTCATGCTGGTGGTAAATTTGAAACAAGCGGTTATAAAGTGTCAGGGGGCCTTCACGGAGTTGGTGCCTCAGTAGTAAATGCACTTTCTTCATGGCTTGAAGTAACTATTCGTCGTGATGGATATGAATATTATATAAGATTTGAAGATGGTGGCAAGGTGGCAGTGCCACTTAAAAAAGTAGGAACTACTAATAGACATGGTACAACTGTTAGATTTATGCCTGACTATAGTATTTTCAAAGGGGCTAGTTTTTCATATACAACAGTTCGAGAAAGAATGCAAGAAAGTGCTTTTCTTATAAAAGGACTTACTGTAGAACTAGCGGATTTAGAAGATGGGAAACATGACAAATTCTATTATGATGATGGACTCTTATCATTCGTAGAAATGATTAATGAAAACAAAAAACCGCTTCATAATGTATATAGTTTTTCAGGAAGTAAAAATAATATTGAAATGGATATAGCATTTCAATATACAGATTCATATAACGAAAGTATTATATCTTTTGTAAACAATGTAAAAACAGTAGATGGTGGAACACATGAAGTTGGATTTAAAACAGCACTTACAAAAATATTTAATGATTATGGAAAAGCAAATGGTTATTTTAAAGGTAAAGATAAAGGTTTTGATGGAAGCGATGTTAGGGAAGGACTAACAGCAGTTATATCTTTAAAAATACCTGAAGCCTTACTTCAATTTGAAGGACAAACTAAATCAAAACTAGGTTCTCCTGCAGCCCGTACAGCAGTTGAAGCAGTTGTTACAGAAAAATTATTATTCTTTCTAGAAGAAAATAAAGCAATAGCAACTGAAATAGTAGAAAAATCTTTAAAAAGTAAACAAGCCCGTGAAGCCGCAAGAAAAGCACGTGAAGAAATAAGAAAGGGTAAAACAAAAGGAGCCAAAGAAAAACTTTTATCAGGAAAGCTTACTCCTGCTGGAGGAAAAGATAAAACAAAAAATGAACTTTTCTTAGTCGAAGGTGATTCAGCAGGAGGTTCAGCTAAACAAGGAAGAGATCGTAAGTTTCAGGCTATCCTTCCACTTCGTGGTAAAGTTTTAAATACTGAAAGAGCAAAAGCAGAAGATATATTTAAAAACGAAGAAATTAATACAATGATTCATACAATTGGAGCAGGATCAGGATCTGACTTTGACCCAGATGATATTCAGTATGACAAAGTTATTATAATGACTGATGCTGATGATGATGGAGCTCATATTCAAGTTCTTTTGTTAACATTCTTCTATAGATTTATGAGACCTCTTATTGAATTAGGAAAATTATATATAGCAATGCCACCTTTATATAAAATAACAACAGGAAAAGAAGTGACATATGCATATGACAATGATGAATTAAAAGAAAAAACTGAAGGAAAAAAATGTGAAATACAGCGTTATAAAGGTCTTGGTGAAATGAATTCTGACCAACTTTGGGAAACAACTATGAATCCACTTACAAGATCTATGATAAAAGTTAATATTGATGATGCATCTTTAGCAGAAAAAAGAGTAAGTGTTTTAATGGGAGATAAAGTAGAGCCAAGAAAAGAATGGATAGAAGAAAATGTTGAGTTTTCTCTAGAAGATGACTATAAAATATAATAAAAAAATAGCACTATTCATATAATTTACAGAGGTATATTATGAATAATGCTATTTTATTTTTTTATAATATTAACGTTTCTAATGTAGAAAAAATAAATAAAAACTATTATTTTAACTATTTAAATAATAATTATGGTGTTTATTCTTATAATCGTGATGTTTTAGAGGCAAGAAGCATATATTCACTAAATCTTGAACTTCTTAACAAAGGATTAATAGGATATGAAATTATTTCCACAATCACTGGAGAAATACTGTTTATATATGAAGGTAACTATTACATCATGATGAAATTTCCTGATATTCAAAATAGAATGATTAATTATCAGGATATATTAGATTTTAATTTTGAAATAGATAGTAACAAATATAAAAATTTAGATAAATCAAACTGGGGCTTTTCTTGGTCAAACAAAATAGATTTTATAGATTACCAATTTGGGCAAATGAAAAACAAGTTTCCCATTTTAGATAGTACCATAGATTATTTTATAGGAGTATGGGAAAATGCTATTAGTTACTATAATGACAATGTAAAAGAACCAGAAAAAAAATACGTTTGTCATAAAAGAACGAGTGTTACTATGGATTTATTAGAATTTTTAAATCCCCTTAATTTTGTAATAGATTATAAAGAACGAGATATTGGAGAGTATTTAAAATCATATGTCACAACCAAAAACTTTTCCATTCACTCATTTGATAATATTTTTAAGTACTTATCAAGAAATAACATTATTCTTTTAATCAGTAGAATACTATTTCCATCATACTTTTTTGATTTATATGAAAAAATAATAGTAGATAAACTAAATGAAAAAGAAATACTAAAAGTAATAGACAAAAAAAGTAATATTATTCATTTATTAAAATATATTTTTGATAGGTATAGAGATCTTAATATACCATATATCGATTGGATAAAAAAAAGTGATTAGTTATCAATTTACTAATCGTACACCTTTAATTTCAGGAACTTTTTCCATAATAGTTCTTTCAATACCTTCGGTTAAGGTAATGTCCCTTATAGCACATCCAGCACATGCACCCTGAAATGCCACATAAACAATGTTATCTTCTATTTTTACAAGTTCTATATTACCGCCATCATTCATTAAGAATGGTCTTAAATCATTAATTACTTCTTCAACTTTTTCTTTCATATCAATCACCGAGAATATTATATAATTATTTTATAGTTTTGTAAAGTAAACAAAAGTTTTGAAAATATTATATAAATAAGGTATAATAAAGATGGAAGTGATTCTTATGTCAAAATATAAAGTCGGTAGTATAGTATTTGGAACAGTAACTGGTATTGAAAAATATGGGGTTTTTGTAAATCTAGATGATTATTATACTGGACTTATTCATATCTCTGAAATATCACATGGTTTTGTTAGAGACATAAATAACTTTGTATCATTAGGGGATACAATAAGAGTAAAAGTAATAGATGTTGATGACGAATCATTTCATGTTAAACTCAGTATTAAAGATATAGATTATAAAAGCCTAACTCCAAAAAGAATGGAAATCAAGGAAGTAGGTAGTGGATTTGAAATACTTCATAGGAACTTACAAGGATGGATAGACAGTAAAATAGGGGAAATAAACGAGAAAAAAAGTTAAAAAATTGGTAAATTGTATTGACAAAAGAATTAGAATATATTATATTTATAAACGTCAGCAGTTTATTAGACGGGCGATTAGCTCAGTTGGTTAGAGCACTTGCCTTACAAGCAAGGGGTCGGGAGTTCGAGTCTCTCATCGCCCACCATTTTTAATGCCGAAATGGCTCAATTGGTAGAGCAACTGACTTGTGGGATAGAGTAGTAATTACTTTTGAACTATCTTGCACCTTTATGAAGAAATTCATAAAGTGGACGTCGCTAATTCGGGGAAACCTTCATAAGCAGAAGGTGGTGGTTGTTTGAATTGTTTATATTGTAACAAACCATTAAAAGATAATAACAAATATTGCAATAATATTTGTCAAGCCAACTACAGATATAGGGATTATATTTCTAAATGGAAAAGTGGCAAAGTTAATGGTTTGAAAGGAAAGTATCAGATTTCCAATCATATTAGAAAATATTTAATGATTAAGTATAAACATAAATGTTCAAGATGTGGCTGGAGTAAAGTTAATCCTTACACAAAAGTAATTCCCTTAGAGATAGAACATCTTGATGGTAATTACTTAAATAACAATGAAGATAACCTAGCACTTTTGTGTCCTAACTGTCATTCACTTACACCCACATACAAGGGAGCAAATAAGGGAAACGGGAGAAAGGATAGGAAAAAATATAGCTTGTATGGCAATCCCGAGCTAGGTTAATACCGAGTGTAGAGACTTTATACGACGGGCCTAAGTCTTTAATGATATGGCTAAGAGAAAGTCCAGACTACAAACAACGATAGTTGGTAGTGAAAACTATAGTAGTATGAATCAGTAGGTTCCGGGTTCAAGTCCTGGTTTCGGCACCATTTTTTTTGGAGCGGTAGCGAAGTGGTCAAACGCGGCAGACTGTAAATCTGTTCCTTCGGGTTCGATGGTTCAAATCCACCCCGCTCCACCAGTTTATTGCCTCGTAGCCAAGCGGTAAGGCATCAGACTTTGACTCTGACATGCGCTAGTTCGAATCTAGCCGAGGCAGCCAATTTTTTATTTATGTCCCGCTAGCTCAGTCGGTAGAGCACTTGACTTTTAATCAAGGGGTCTGGAGTTCGAATCTCCAGCGGGACACCATTTATATAAGCCTGAGTGGCGGAATAGGTAGACGCACAGGACTTAAAATCCTGCGAGGATCAAACCTCGTGCCGGTTCAAGTCCGGCCTTAGGCACCAAGTTATATTTGTTAATACGGAGGAATACCCAAGTCTGGTTGAAGGGACCGGTCTTGAAAACCGGGAGGTCGTGTGAGCGGCGCAGGGGTTCGAATCCCTTTTCCTCCGCCATTTTAAAATCTTTATCGCGGAGTGGAGCAGTCTGGTCAGCTCGTCGGGCTCATAACCCGAAGGTCGTAGGTTCAAATCCTTCCTCCGCAACCATGGTTCCGTGGTGTAGTGGTTATCACGTCTGCCTGTCACGCAGAAGATCGCGGGTTCAAGTCCCGTCGGAACCGCCATTATGGCTCTGTAGCTCAGTCGGTAGAGCACAGGACTGAAAATCCTGGTGTCGGCAGTTCGATTCTGCCCGGAGCCACCAGTTGAAACGTTAAAAAGCCTTAAGGGCTTTTATTTTTTTTATCTTATAGAAAAAAATATTGCCATTTTAAAAATAAATGCTATAATTAAAGCAGAAGGGAGAAGTATTATGAGTTTTAAAGATTTAAAGACAAAAGCAAAAGAAAGTTTAAAAGGTCATTATGGAGAAGCCATAAAAATGATACTAGTTTATGGTCTAATAGCATTTGTTTGTGGTGGCGTAATTGGAGGAATCCTTGGCGCAGCAGGAGCAAAAGAAGATATTATTACATTTGTATCTGAAATAGTAACTGTTATTTATACTTGCTTATTAGGATTTGGTTTAGAATCATTCTTCTTAAAACTATCTCGTAATGAAGAAGTTACTTGGAAGGAATTATTCTCTAAAACAAATATGTTTGTATCATACTTAGTAATTTCTCTTTTAGTAGGTATTTTTGTAACACTATGGTCATTACTACTAATAATTCCAGGTATAATCGCAGCACTAGGATACTCTCAAGTATACTTAGTAAAATTAGATAATCCTGAAATGGGAGATTTTGATGCCATTAAAAAGAGTAAAGAACTAATGAAAGGACACAAATGGGAATTCTTCTTACTTGGTCTAAGTTTCATTGGATGGATGATTCTTGGAATATTTACACTAGGAATTCTATACCTATGGTTAATTCCATATATGTCCGTAACTATGTGTAACTTCTATAATGGACTAGTATCACAAAAATAGAATTGTCTTTAAATGACTGCTTAAAGCAGTCATTTTTTCTTGTAAACGATATTAAAGCGCAAAAGCATTAAAATATAATTTTTTGCCATTTTTTGACAAATTTCACAAAAAAAGTATGGTATAGTCTTTATGCAGTTTAAGAATAAGGAAGGAGATTTAAAAATGATTAAGAAGGTTAAGTGGTTTAACGATGCTAAAGGATATGGATTCTTAGATAATGGAGAAATGGAAGATATATTTGTTCATTATTCTGCTATAAATAGTGAAGGTTATAAAACGCTTTCACAAGACCAGTTAGTAGAATTCGATCTTATCGAAACTAGTAAAGGCTATCAAGCTAAAAACGTAACCTTAAAAGAAAAGCAAACAGTGTAGTATATATTGAATACTTAAGTATTCTTTTTTTATACTAAAATTTTTTTAAGCTTTATATATTGATATATAGTTATTATTAAGTATTGAATAAATGTTGCTATTAAAAGCGAATACATTTGTATATCAAAAAATAAAGTGAAAAATAAAACTATTGATTTTACTATTACTCCAATTAAACTTGATTTCATAACAATATCAGCATTATTAACAGCCTGCAAAGTTGATAAAATAGGCCCTTGAATATAAGTTAACAAAAATATGGGAGAAGCAAATAGTAAATAGTTAGAGCCATGTGTTTCATTAAACATAAGTTTTAAAGATTTATTTGGAAACATCATAAATATAATTGTAAAAAATATTCCTATTAAGAAAGACACAACTATAGCCTGTTTTAATTTTCTTTTTATTTGTCTATTATTGTTCTCTGCATGATATTTAGACACAGTAGGAAGAAGAGCATTAGATATCGCGGCACTTAAAAACTGAGGCATCATAACCATAGGAAAAACATAACCAGTTATTATTCCGTATTCATTCGTGATTTCGCCGCTTGTATATCCGATTTTAAGTAAAACATAAGTAATTATAATTGGCTCTAAAAAAACACCAACTGATGATATCATCCTTCCCGCAGTAGTAGGCACTGATATTTTAAATATATCCTTAATATTATCATAATCAGGCTCTATATCTTTTTTTGTAATAGTTACATTCTTAGGTATAAAGAAAAATAATATAAGTATTGATACAATTTCACTTATTACATTATATAGAATAATACCTGTCACTGCACTAATAACTCCGTATTTTAATAAATATGGTGTTATTATTATAGTCATTAGAATTCTTATTATTTGCTCTATTATATTTGAAATAACATGTGGCACCATTTTTTCTTTTCCAAAAAAGTATCCTCTTATAATATTAGATAGCGTTATAAAAGGAAGAGTAATAGCCATAGCCAGAATCGGAGTATATAATTTTTCATTTTGCAAAAGAGTATTTGAAATAAAATGTGATGAAAATATAAGAATTAGTACTAAAAGAACATCAATAAACATAGCAATAGGTATAATACCAAGTATTACATTTTTATTGTTTCTAGTATTTTCGGATACAAGTTTTGAAATAGCAATTGGAAGTGATAAAGTAGCTATTGTAATAAAAAGACCATAAGTAGGCATTATCATCATATATAGACCGATACCAGAAAGCCCAATTATTCTAGTAGTTACCATTCTAATAATCATACCTAATACTTTTGTAATAAAACCACCAATTACTAATATTATTGTTGACTTTATAAATCTTTCTTTCATATTAAAAGATATGCATAAAAAAAGTAAATATATATTTGATATATCTACTTTTTATTTCTCGTTAATTTTTTAACAACCTCTTCACAGTTTGGCTTTAATGACATATTCTCTAGTTCTAATAGTTTGTTTTTAGCTTTTAATTTGTTATTCTCATCTTCAACTTTTTCTAAAAGAGAACGCCTTTTTTCTAATTCTTGCTTTAAGTTTTCTAATTCAGTTATTATGTTTTTATATGAATATAAAGACTCATCATTATTTGAAACTAATGAATCATTATAAGAACTAATAATATCTAAGATTGCATCATCAATGTATTCATATCTGTCTTTCAAATCTAAAAAATCTATCATTTTCCTCTTAGATATTAGATCTGCTATTTCTTCATACATACTAATGTTTATACGATTATCTATATTTATATTAATAACCTTATCTATATAATATATACTGCTAATTATAGTGTTAGGTATACCACCATAAGTTTCAGCGTATTCTTTACAAGTATTTATTTTGTTTAATTTTTCTTTGTGATGATAATAATAAGATTTTGAAATAGCATTACTGTTAGCACTAAAATCATCATTCATTATTTTTTTATACATTATTTCTATTGTTGTTACTATCTGATTTTCAAATAATCTTTTTAAAAAGTCTTCAGATTCTTTAGTATTTGCTTTCATGAGACGACTAGTGCTTGGATAATATGTATTATTGTCATCATCTCGTGTAAAACCAATTACACTTAAACTATAACCATTAGTATATCCTATATAATAACCATCATAAAGTGGTTCTTTTTGCGTTTTATTTCTGCTTTTTCTATATTCTACTACGAATTCTATATCAAAAAGATTTATACCACATATTCTCTTAAAGTTTTTAAGTTTTTCATAAATGTATTCTGAGAATACTTCTGAATCATCAATGTATCCTCTTTCTATATAATTCATAAATCTTTCAAAGTTTTGTACTATTTTATATAGAATTTTAAATGAAGAACCTTTATATAATCCAGTTGCTCTTAAATAACTAGTATTTATTCCAAGAAGATGTGCAATGTTTTTAGGCCTATATTTTATATTTATAGAGTCCCCGTTTGATAGTTTTACACTATATTTAGTATCACTTATTTTTCTCTCTTGATAAAATTCTAATGCATCAGCAATTTTTTCTTTTATTTTATAATAGTCTTCATTACTCATAGAATCACCAACTTCTTGACAACATATATTATATCATTAATGTATAAAGAATAATAAATAAAATACCCAATTTTTGATATTCGTGTTATAATTAGTAGGAAATACAGGTGATATTATGCGTACAGATGATTTTGATTATTATTTAGATGAAAGTTTGATTGCTCAAACACCACTTGAAAAAAGAGATAGTTCTCGTCTTATGTTAGTAGATAAAAAAAGTGGTTTTTATAAACATGAAAGATTTTATAATATAGTAGAGTTTTTAAAAAAAGGAGACGTTTTAGTACTTAATAATACTAGAGTTATACCCGCAAGAATTATTGGTACAAAAGAAAAAACTGGTGCTGTAATAGAGCTTTTGCTGTTAAAAGATTTAGGTTCTTCTTGGCAGTGTCTAGTAAAACCTGCAAGAAGAATTAAAGTAGGAGATATTATATCTTTTGGAGATGGGCTTCTAAAAGCAGAGTGCATATTAGAAAAAGATGAAGGTATAAAACACTTTAAGCTTATATATGATGGAATACTTTTAGAAATATTAGAAAAGCTAGGAACTATGCCGCTTCCACCATACATACACGAAAAACTAGAAAATGGTGAAAGGTATCAAACTGTATACAGTAAAGTTAGTGGTAGCGCAGCAGCACCAACCGCAGGTCTTCATTTTACCAATGAGCTTTTAGATAAGATAAAAGAAAAAGGAATTGAAATATTATATGTAACCCTTCATGTAGGGCTAGGTACCTTTAGACCAGTTAAAGTGGATAATGTACTTGAGCATAAAATGCATAGTGAATATTATGAAATGAATGAAGAAACTGCAAAAGAATTAAATATTGCTAAAAAAGAAGGAAGAAAAATAATTGCTGTTGGAACTACTACAACTAGAGTGCTTGAAACCATCATGCATAAGTATAATAAATTCACTCCTTGCAGTGGTGATACTGATATATTTATATATCCAGGATTCAAGTTCCAAGCTATTGACTCTTTAATAACGAATTTTCACCTTCCAAAATCAACACTTGTAATGCTTGTATCCGCTTTAGCAGGTAAAGATAATATATTAAATAGTTATAAAATTGCAGTAAATGAAAAATATAGATTCTTCTCTTTTGGAGATTCTATGATGATTGGAGATTTTTTAAATGACAAAGATGAAATTTAATTTAATAAAAAATGATGGCAAAGCAAGACTAGGGCAAATTGAAAGTAAGTATGGAACTTTTGATACTCCAATGTTTATGCCGGTAGGAACACGTGCTACAGTAAAAACTTTATCCCCGGAAGAGTTATATGACTGTAACTGCGGAATAGTTCTAGCTAATACTTACCATTTATGGCTTAAACCTGGAGAAGATTTAGTGCAAAAAGCTGGTGGTCTTCATAAGTTTATGAATTTAAATAGGCCGATGCTTACAGATTCGGGTGGTTATCAAGTATTTTCTCTTGCTAAACCTAAAGATATATCTGAAGAAGGAGTAAAATTTAAAAGTCATATTGATGGTAGTAAGCTATTTTTAACTCCTGAAAAGTCTATTGAAATTCAAAATGCTCTTGGTGCAGATATAATTATGAGTTTTGATGAATGTCCTCCAGCAAGTGCAGATCATGATTATATGAAAAAAAGTATTGAAAGAACACTTCGTTGGGCAAAAAGAGGTAAAGCTGTTCATAATAATCCTGATCAAATGTTATTTGGAATAGTACAGGGGGGTCCTTATGAAGATTTAAGAAAAATATCAGCAACAGAAACAGTAAAAATGGATTTTGATGGTTACTCAATTGGTGGCGTAGCAAATGACGGCGAATCAAAAGAAGATATGTATAAAGCCATAGATTATAGTACCCCTTATATGCCAGAAGATAAACTAAGATATCTAATGGGAGTTGGAGAACCTGTAGATATTTTGGAAGGAGTAGAACGTGGAGTTGATATTTTTGACTGCGTACTTCCAACAAGAATAGCAAGACATGGTAATGCTTTTACAAGATATGGAAGAATGAACATAAAAAATGCTAAGTATAAAGAAGACTTTACACCTATCGAAGAAACTTGTGACTGTTATGCTTGTAAAAATTATACAAAGGCTTATATAAGACATTTAATAAATGTAGATGAAACCTTTGGACAAAGGCTTTTATCAATTCATAATATTAGATTTTTAATAAAACTTACTGAAGAGATAAGAAAAGCAATAAAAGAAAACAGATTTTTAGAATATAAGAAAGAATTTTTAAGAAAATATAATAAAAAATAAAAGAATATAATATTTTTGTGATATAATTTATGTTATACGTGAAAGGAAAGATAAATATGAAAAACGAAGAATTTGTTAAAGAAATAACAAATATTGATGAAGATTTTGCACAGTGGTATACAGATATATGTATAAAAGCAGAACTTGCGGATTACACTGCTTCAAAAGGATTTGTTGCCATTCGTCCATATGGATATGCAATATATGAAAATATTTCCAATTATGAAGATAAGGAATTTAAAAAACTAGGGGTTCAAAATGTAACAATGCCACTTTTAATTCCTGAAAGCTTGTTAAACAAAGAAAAAGATCACGTCGAAGGATTTGCTCCTGAAGTTGCATGGGTAACACAAGGAGGAGAAGAAGAATTAGAAGAAAGACTTTGCGTAAGACCAACTTCAGAAGTAATTTTCTCTACAATGTATGCCAAATGGCTTAAGTCTTGGAGAGATTTACCATTTTTATATAATCAATGGGGAAGTGTTGTAAGATGGGAAAAAGAAACAAGACCATTCTTACGTACAAGAGAGTTTTTCTGGCATGAAGGACATACTATTCATGAAACTGCCGAAGAAGCAAAAGATTTTTGTATTAAAATATTAGATATTTATACGGATGTAATAGAAAACCTACTTGCAATTCCTGTTATTAGAGGAAAAAAAACTGATAGTGAAAAGTTCGCAGGTGCTGTTTCAACATTTACAGTTGAAACACTTATGAGAGATGGTAAAGCGCTTCAAGCTGGTACATCACATTATCTAGGAGATAACTTCTCTAAAGCATTTAATATTACATTTCAAGATAGAGAAGGTAAACAAGCCTATCCACATTACACTACTTGGGCTACAACATCAAGATTAATCGGAGCAATTATAATGGCACATGGTGATGATAGAGGACTAAAACTTCCTCCACGTATCGCGCCAATTCAGGTAGTTATAGTACCAATTTCTCAAGAAAAGGAAGAAGTACTTGAAAAAGCAAATGTAATTAAAGAAAGATTGTCTAGCAACTTCAAAGTTAAACTAGATGATAGAGATAATTATACTGCCGGATATAAGTTCAATTACTGGGAAATGAAAGGTGTTCCAGTAAGACTTGAAATTGGCCCAAAAGATATTGAAAAAGGTGAAGCCATCTTAGTTAGACGTGATACATTTGAAAAGAAAAGTGTAAAACTAGAAAACCTTGAAAAAGAACTTCAAGAACTTATGGATAAAATTCATCAAAATATGTTTGATACATGTTTAAAAAGACAAGAAGAAAAAACAACTGTTGTACATAACATGGATGAACTTGTTAAAACAATAGATGAAAACCAAGGATATTTAAAAGCTATGTGGTGTGGCAGTGCTGAATGTGAAGAAAAAATTAAAAATCTTACTGCAGTTAAATCTAGATGCATTCCATTTGAAGAAGAACACTTGGATGACAAATGTGTATGTTGTGGTGGCCCTGCTAAACACATGGTTGTATGGGGAAGACAATACTAATAAGTTTATAAAAATATAACTATTTTTGATAGTTGTATTTTTTTTATTTGTTTTATGATATAATTAACAATATGTTGATGAAAGGAATGAATTTTTATGAAACTAAAGAATAGTTTTTTCTATACTTTAAGAGAAGATATAAAAGATGAAGAAAGTGTAAGTGGTAATCTTTTAACAAGAGCGGGATTTATTAAAAAAAGTTCAAGCGGAGTATATATGATTTTACCTCTTGGACTTAGAGTTTTAAGAAATATTGAACAAATTGTAAGAGAAGAAATGGATGCTACTGGAGCACAAGAACTTATGATGCCTTGTATGATTCCAGAAGATGTATTTATTAACTCTGGTAGACGTGCTAACTTTGGTGACGATATGATGTCATTTAAGGACAGAATGGGACGTGACTATGTTCTTGGACCAACTCATGAAGAACTTTTCTTAGCGGCAGCTGCTATGAAAGTTAAATCATATAAAGACATGCCATTTAATATGTATCAAATGTTTACTAAATTTAGAGATGAGCCAAGACCTAGATACGGGCTTTTAAGAGTAAGAGAATTTATTATGAAAGATGCATACAGTTTTGATGCTACTATGGAATCTGCTAAAGAATCTTATAAAAAAATGTATGATGCTTATATAAAAATTTTTGATAGAATAGGACTTAACTATAGAATAGTTACTGCTGATTCTGGTGTTATGGGAGGAAATCTATCTGAAGAATTCCAAGCCTTAGCAGACATTGGAGAAGATACGGTTGTTCTTTGCGATAATTGCGATTTTGCTAAGAATAAAGAAGTCTGTGAATCGATAAGTGGGAAAGAAGAAGAAAATGAAGAAATAAAAGAAAAAGAACTTCTTGAAACTCCAAATGTTGGTACTATTGATGACTTAGTTAATATAGGATTTTCTGCTGATAAACTTACTAAAACATTAATATATAAAATAGATGAGAAGTTTTATGCATGTGTATTTCCTGCAGATAGAAATGCTAATGAAATTAGTATTAGAAAAGCAGTTAATGGAACCTCAATTGAACTAGCTTCCGAAGAAGATGTAATTAGAATTACAAATGCCAAAGTAGGATTTGCAGGACCAATTAGTATTGGAATTCCAGTAATAGTAGATGAAGACGTGTTAAAAATGAAAAACTTCCTAGTTGGTGCTAACAAAAGTGACTATCACTACATAAACGTAAATGTATCTGATTTTGATAAATATACAGTTGCTAATATAAAAGAAGTAAAAGAAGGAGATATTTGTCCAAAATGCGGAGGACATCTTACATTTAAAACAGCTATTGAAGTTGGTAATACATTTATGCTTGGAGAAAAATATGCTAAGGCAGTAGATTTTACTTTCCTTGATAAAAATAATGAAAGAAAGTACCCAATAATGGGAAGTTATGGAATAGGTATTGAAAGAGTTATGGCTTCATTCGTAGAACAACATAACGATGAAAATGGTATGATTTGGCCACTTCATTTAGCTCCTTATAAAATAGCAATAGTTTTAATAAATAAAGATGGAGAAGAATACGCAAACAAAGTTTATGATGAACTTAATAATTTAGGTATAACTGTTATGTTAGATGATAGAGATGAAAGACCAGGAATTAAATTTAAAGATATGGACTTAATAGGTATACCTATTAGAGTAACTATTGGTAAAAGTTTTAACGATGGAAAAGCAGAAATTAAGCTTAGAAACGAAAAAGACTTTAAAGAAATAAATAAAGATGAACTTATCGAAGAACTTAAGAAACTTGTAAAATAAGAGTGTATAAAAATACACTCTTTTCTTTTTACTTTTAATAGTTTTTATTCTATAATAAAGATGGTGATTATATGAAAAAGAAAGTTTACATAATCAGTTTTATAATTTTTATAATAGATTTATTATCTAAAATACTAGTATTAGGTATAGATAAAACTCCTATAACAATTATCAACAATTTTTTCTACATAAATAAAATCTTTAATACTGGAGCAGCCTTTTCATTATTTACAGGGAATAATTTTATTCTAATCATTATAGCAATCGCAGTACTTATATATATTGATAGAAAAGTAATAGATGATATAAAGAGTAAAATATCTGTTATAAGTATCAGTATGCTTATCGGAGGAATAATAGGTAATTTGTTTGATAGAATAGTGTATGGAAAAGTGATAGATTTTTTATCATTTAAATTTGGTACATATAGTTTCCCAGTCTTTAATTTAGCAGACACCTTTATATGTATTGGAATATTTCTTTTAATAGTAGATTTTTTAAGAGGTGATTTAAATGGAAATAAAAGTAGATAATAGTGGAGAAAGAATAGATTCATATTTAAGTAATGTTACTGATTATTCTAGAACTAAAATATCTAAAGCTATAAAAGATGGTTTTGTTTTGGTAAATAATACAGTTACTTCATCTAGTTATAAAGTTAAAGAAGGAGATACCATTATTATTTCTATTCCTGAAGAAGAAATAAATATAGAACCTGAAAAAATGAATTTAGACATTATATATGAAGATGAGTATCTAGCGGTTATTAATAAAGCAAGTGGGGTAGTAGTGCACCCAGCAGTAGGGAACTACTCTCATACTTTAGTAAATGGATTAATGCATCATTTTAATAAAGTTTCTAAAGAAAAAACTATTCGTCCAGGGATTGTTCATCGTCTTGATAAAGATACAAGTGGTCTTATGATAGTAGCTAAAGATGATAAAACACACGAACTATTATCTGAAATGATTAAAAATAAAGAAGTAGATCGCCGTTATTTAGCACTTGTATGGGGAATAATATCTCACGAAAAAGGAAGAATTGAAGCTCCAATAGGAAGAGACATAAATGATAGACAAAAATATACAGTTACTGATTTAAACGGAAAAAATTCTGTTACAAATTTTTCTGTTATTGAAAGATTTCACGACGTAACTCTAATAGAATGCAAACTAGAAACAGGGCGTACTCATCAAATAAGAGTACATATGAATTATATAGGCCATCCTATTGTAAATGATTCAGTATATGGAAAAAGAAAAATAATAAATAGTTTTGGACAAATGCTTCACTCTTATAGTTTAAACTTCGTTCATCCAATAACAAAAAAGGCCTTATCATTTAAACAAGAACCCCCAAAAGAGTTTTATGAAATCTTAGAAACATTTAAATAAAAAAAGAGAAATCATTTAGTTATTTGATTTCTCTTTTTCTGACAAATTCTTTTGCTTTGTTACTATTTAACATATTCATATCAAGATTAAAATAATCCATTAAATAAATAGTCATATTTTCATAAGTATCAATCGCAGCTTGATATTCTTTATCTATGATAGAATCGATTGCTTCATTTATAAATATATTAAGCATAGTATTAGCTATTTTAACTCTGTTTTCATCTTTAATTAATTTTTCACTTATAACTGGACCAACAACATCATAATCTTCAAGTAGCGGTAAACATTCTTCGTGTTTTTTCATATAGTCATCCCTAAAAGATCTTAGTGTATCTAAAGTAGGACAATGATCTTCATATCCTAGAATATCACATACTGCTGTAGTTAAATAACAACCACCTGAAGAATTACCCTTAGTATATATTGGACACTCTCTATATCTCAAAGAGTTATCACAATAAGTATTTCTTGTATATGTATCTACATATTTATCACTTTTCTTACAATAATATCCACCACTTAATATACTACCAACATAATCTAGAAAATCACATTGCATATATAAGCCTCCCTTTTTGCATAGCATATTATATCATAAAAACAAAGAATTGTAAATAAACGTTTACTTGTTATAAAAAACTATGATAAAATATAAGTGTAAATATTTTATGGGAGGTTTATAATGAACAAAAATATTAAAACAGTATTGTTAGTTGTGATAGTAATCGCAGTACTATTATTCGCAGCATTCGCACCTACAAAGAAAGCATTTAAAAGTATATCATTCGAAGACTATAGTTCTTTAGAAAAACCAAGTGTTGTTTACATTGGAGATAGTAATGAAGTGTTAAAAGTATTAAAAGATATTGATATTAATAAAAAGTATTCTGTTCTATATTTAGATTATTCAAAACTTGATAAAAATGAAAAGAAAAAGGTAAAAAAAGATGTAATCGAAGTATGGAATGATAAAAAATTAGTATCTACTTACAACTTTGATACATTCTTATTAAACAAAGGTGAAAAAGGATCATCGCTAAAAACAGTTAATATTGACGAATACTTAAAGCTTAAAGATTCTAAAGGATTCAACTTTATGTTTATAGGACGTGAAACATGTGGATATTGTGTTAAGTTTAAAGAAGCTATCAAAGAGTTACATAAAGAGTATAAAGTAGACATTAACTATATTGATACAGATTCTTTAGATGAAGCGGGATTTAATAAACTAACATCCACTGAAGAGTACTTGCAACAAGAACAGTGGGGTACTCCAACATCATTCGTATATTATAATGGCAATCAAATTGATATGATAAGTGGTTACATTGATGAAAATGCTTTAAAAGAAAAACTAAATACATATGGTATAGAAATATTTTTAATAGATAATGAGGTGTTATAATGGGTATAGTATACCAACAGGCTTTGAGATTTAAAAGAAAGTTTCCTGGCACAATTGCATGGAGAATCAAAAAACATGCTGATAGAATTGAAAGACATTTAAATCCTGACGAAGAAGTAAAATACGTTTTTGTAGGACAAAGAAATAATGAATTTTATGACATAATTACTACCGGAATATTTGTTATTACCAATAAAAGACTTTTAATAGCATCAGATAGAGTACTTTTTGGATATTTCCTATTCTCAATTACACCAGATATGTTTAACGACCTTACAGTAGTTTCTGGACTTATCTGGGGAAAAGTAATCATTGATACTATAAAAGAACAAGTATATATATCAAACCTAAGCAAAAGAAGTCTAGATGAAATTGAAACAATGGTTACTGAGTATATGATGACAGAAAAAAAGAAATACGCTGAACGTGACAAACATGAAAATTATTAAAAAGTGACAAATAAGTTATTTTAAATAATATTTTTATTGAAGATATAAGAAAAATGTGATAAACTATTGTTGTATAGAATATCATGTTTTTTATTTTGCATAGATTATAAATAATAACCTACAAAGAGGTGAAATATGGAAAAAGGACTCATTAAAAGATTAGTAATAGTAAGTTTAGTATTAATTGTATTAGTTGTAGTTATATCTACCATATATTTTACTTTTATAAAACCAAAAGATGTAAAAATTATATATGGTGATTATGAAGTGCTAAGTGGACATTATGGTAAAGTTGAAAAATATGATCCATCTATGACAGTCGAAGGCTATAAGGGTGATAATAATAACGCTTATTATATAACAGGAAAAATAAAATCTAAAAAAGACAAAGGATTTACAATAATAACATTTAATCTATACGATAAAAGTAATACACTCATAGGTACTGCAGTCGCAGGTGTAAATGAATTAAAAGAAGGAAATACTTATGATTTTAAAGCACTATCATTAGTAAACAGTTCTGATATGCAAAGAATAAATCATTATAGAATAAAAAGTATAAAATTAGGAAATTAAGGAGGTAATAATATGGCTTTTAAAGATAAATTACAAAAATTTATTGGTGATGATAAAGAAGGGGAAGTTGAAACAGTAAGTTCTGATGAATTTTACAAAGATACATTTAAACAAACAGGAACATCTGGAAATAAAATGATTCTTTTAGAACCACGTGCATTTTCTGAAGCACAAACTATTGCAGATTATCTAAAATCTAGAAATACAGTAGTAGTAAACTTAAAAAGAGTAACTCCAGAAGTAGCAAAAAGAATCGTAGACTTCTTAAGTGGTTCTGTATATGCTATCGGAGGAGATCTTCAAAAGCTTGGAAATGGTATATTTTTATGTACTCCTAACAACGTAAATGTTGAAGGAAAAATTTCTGGTGATGAAAAATCAAAAGCTAAAAAAGAAGAAAAGCAAGAAGAAAACGAATTCGATTGGTAGAAGTTTGAGGTGATATTATGGATAATTTTACAAATATGCAAGGTGGATACAATAAACAGCAAGTTAATGATTTTGTGGATTATGTCATAAAAAAAACAGAAGAGAATATTCTTACAATAAAGAAACAAAAAGATGAAATAGAGTATCTAAAAAGAGAAAATGAACGTTTAAAAAAACTTGAAGACTCTTATATCTACATTCAAAATCAAGTGGAAAACACTGCAAATGAAATAAAAGCAAATGCCAAATACGAAGCAGAATTAATTATAAAAGAAGCAAAAGATAACGCAAGTAGTATTGTAAATGATGCTCTTCTAAAAGCAGAAAAACTAAATAGTGAGAGAGAACAATTAAGTAAGAGTTTAAAAATATATAAACGAAAAGTAAAATCAGCTTTAATGGAACAATTAGAAATAATCGATGATATTGAAGTATTATAAAAAACTTGAATTTTAAAGTAAGTTATGTTATTATACGAAAAGAAAGCAATTGATGAAGGCGGAAATATATAATGTTTTAAAGCGAGCTTTGTTTGGTGAAAGAAAGCAAACTAGTATATGGAGGATCACTTCTGATGTTTTTTATGAAGATAAAAACGGTATGCGCGTTATAGCAAATGAGTATAAAAATTAAGGTGGTACCGCGAGTTAATTCGCCCTTTGGTAACCATCTTTTTATTTGTAAGGAGGAAAAACATGTTTAAAGAATTAAATAAAGACAAAACAAGTGAAGTAGAAAAAGAGTATTCAAAGTTTTGGAAAAAAGAAAATATCATGGAAAAAAGTATAGAAAAAGGAAAAGACTATTTTGTCTTTTATGATGGACCAATATATGCTAATGCAAAACCTGGTATTCATCACGTGTTTGCAAAAACTATTAAAGATTCGTTTTGTAAATATAAAACAATGAAAGGATACAAAGTATTAAGAAAAATTGGACTTGATACCCATGGACTTCCTATTGAAGTAAACGTAGAAAAAAAACTTGGCTTTAAATCAAAAGCTGATATCGAAGCTTTTGGAGTGGAAAATTTTTGCCATGAATGTAATAAAGAAACAGATTCAAATATTGATGAAGTAAAAAAAGTAACAGATATGATGGGACAATTTATTGATCATGAAAATCCATATGTTACATGCAGTAATGATTATATAGAATCAGAATGGTGGATCATAAATGAGTTCAATAAAAAAGGATTGATATATCATGGATCAAAAGTATTACCTTACTGTCCAAGATGCGGAACAGAATTAGCTTCACACGAAGTTGCTCAAGGATATAAAGAAGTATCTGTTAATTCACTAATCGTGCCATTTAAATTAAAAGATGAAGATACTTATATGCTTGCTTGGACCACTACACCTTGGACATTGCTTGCAAATCTTGCTCTGTGTGTTAATCCAGAATTAGACTATGTAAAAGTACAGGCTAAAGGATATAATTTCATAGTAGCATCCCAACTAGTTGACAAAGTTCTTGGAGAGGATTACAAAGTACTTGAAACATATAAAGGTATAGAACTCCAAGGTAAAGAATATGAACAATTAATGCCATTTTTAAATGTAGAAGGAAAAGCATTTGTTGTTTTAGCAGATTCTTATGTTACCGCTGATGATGGTACAGGAATAGTTCATATGGCACCAGCTTTCGGTGATGACGATAATCGTGTTTGCAGTAAAAATGGTGTTGCTTTTGCAAATCCAGTAGATTCAAGCGGTAAATATACCGTAGGACCTTGGAAGGGTAGATTAGTAACAGAACAAGAACTAGAAATAGATATAATTAAGTATTTAAAAGAAAATGATAAACTATTCAAAAAAATAAAATTAGTTCATGACTACCCACATTGCTGGAGATGTAAAAACCCTCTAATTTATTATGCAAAACCAGCTTGGTATTTAAGAAATACTGATTATAAAGACAAGATTATTGAAGCTAATAAAAAAGTAAATTGGTATCCTGACTATGTTGGAGAAAAACGTTTTAACAACTGGCTTGAAAATATGATTGACTGGGGTATAAGTCGTAATAGATACTGGGGATGTCCACTTCCAATTTGGGGATGTAGTTGTGGAAATTTCGAAACAATTGGTTCACTAGATGAACTACAAGAAAAAGTTTTAGAAAGCATTAACGTAAAAGAAATCGAACTACATAGACCATATGTAGATGACTTACATATAAAATGCTCTAAATGTGGTAAAACAATGAATAGAGTACCAGATGTAATGGACGTTTGGTTTGATTCAGGTTCAATGCCTTATGCACAGCATCATTATCCATTTGAAAACAAAGAATTATTTGAAAAGCAATTTCCTGCAGATTTTATTGCTGAAGGAGTAGATCAAACAAGAGGATGGTTCTACGTATTAATAGTTATATCTACTATTCTATCTGGAGAGTCAAGCTTTAAAAATGTAGTAGTAAATGACATGATGTTAGATGCCCACGGAAAGAAAATGTCCAAGTCAGTAGGAAACATCATAGATCCAATAAAAATAATGGATGAATATGGAGCAGATATCATAAGATGGTATATGTTATATGCATCCCCTGTATGGACACCACTTAAATTTGATTATGAAGGTTTAAAAGAAGTACATTCAAAATTTTATAACACCTTAAAAAACACTTATTCATTCTTTGCGCTTTACGCTAATATTGATAAAATAGATCCAAGAACTTATGAAATAGAATATAACAATCTTGAAGAAATAGATAAATGGTTACTTTCAAAATATAATAAATTAGTAAAAAATGTTACAAACTATTTTGAAGAATTTGATTTACATAAAGTAGTACGGGCTATAACATCATTTGTCTCTGAAGATTTATCAAATTGGTATATAAGAAGAAATAGAAAAAGATTCTGGGGAAGTACTTTAGATACTTCTAAGAAAAATGTATACAAAGTAACATATGAAGTTTTATTAGGACTTTCAAAATTAATTGCCCCAATCGTACCATTCCTATCTGAAGAAATATATCAAAATCTAACAGATAAAGAATCAGTTCATTTAGAAGACTACTCAACATATGATGAATCATTAATAAATGAAGAAATTGAAGAAAGAATGGACTTAGTAAGAATATTAATATCACTAGGAAGAAATGTCCGTGAACAAGAAAGAATAAAAGTTAGACAACCACTAAAAGAAGTAATCCTAGATGGAAAAAATAAAGAAATTCTAAAAGGATTAGATGATCTTATAAAAGAAGAATTAAATGTTAAAGAAATAATCTTTGAAAATGATTTATCTAAATACATGAACTTTAAAATAAAACCAAACTTTAAAGAAGCAGGTAAGGTAATAGGTAATAAAATGAAAGATTTTACAAACTTCTTGCAAAATCTAAATCAAGATCAAATAAATGAAATTATAAATAGTAAAACACCTACATTTGAAAATCAAAAAATAGATTTTAACTTAATAGAAATAAAAGCAGAATCTAAAGAAGGTATGAGTAGTGTAGTAGAAAACAATAATTTAATTATACTAAATACAACACTTACAAATGATTTGATCGAAGAAGGAATAGCAAGAGAAATAATATCTAAAGTTCAAAATCTAAGAAAAGAAAAAGACTTCGAAATAGAAAACAGAATTAAATTGTTCTATAATGGTAATGAAATAATAGACAAAGTATTTGAAAACTTCAAAGATTATATCAAACAAGAAACATTATCTACAGAAATTATTAAAGACAATAATCTAAATACTAAATATGACATCAATAATAATGAAGTATATTTAGATGTAAAAAGAATATAAAAAGGTAAAAAAGTATTAAATAAATATTTGAATAAAGAAAAAGTATATAAAACATAAAAAGTGTCTTATATACTTTTTAATATTTATAAATAAAATAGTATTTAAAAGATAAAAATCATCGATTTGTATATATACTTTGTGTATTATATAATCAACATGGAATGTTTAATTGTTAGGAGTTATCTTTTTAATTTTGAATAAAAATTAAGGAGGTTGCTAAATGATTAGAAGAGAAGTTTATACTTTGATGCTATTTAAATAGTTATTCTATTAATCATATTACTTTTCAGGGTAATTGGTCCAATACGAAAAAAGCACCTAACTAGTTAGTTATGTGCTACCAAAACAAAGGTAACGCTTAACATGCGAAAGTTAAACATTCCTTATTTATTATGAAGTTTCCTTCATACATATACTATAATATATTTTTTAACTTTATTCAATAGTTTTTATTCTTTTTTGCTTTGTGTGTTTTTATTCAGTGTCAAGTAAAATATAAAAATCTTTTAAAACCCTTGCTTTTTCA
>CADBUX010000003.1 GCA_902797995.1 uncultured Erysipelotrichaceae bacterium
TAATGAAGGAAATATCAAATGATGCAGAAATATTAAAGAAGTTGAAAGAAGCTGGAATGGATACTAAAGAATCAAAGGTTAATATAGAAAATGCATTTAATGCTGCAACAAATGAACTATTTAAAATTGCTTCAAGTACACCAAGGTTAAAAATAAATGGTAACGAAATTAATATTGCAGATAAGCAAGTATATTTAGAGTATAAAACACAATTGCTTGATAAACCAGAAACTATTGATGAAGAAACAGATGAAAGTCCTAGTGAAAACTAGGACTTTTAAGTATTAAAAAATATAGTCATGCTAATTCTGTATATAAGTTCTGCAATATCATGAGTTACCATAATAGCTGTTTTTTTCTCATTTGTTATTATTTTTTTTAGATCATCAGATAGGGTAAGTCTAGTTTGATAATCTAAGGCTGAGAATGGTTCATCTAAAAGAAGTATATCAGGATTAAGTGCTAGAGTACGAATAAGTGCTACTCTTTGTTTTAAACCTCCAGATAAGCTATTTGGATAACTATTTATAAAATCTTTTAATCCATATTTGTTAAGTAATTTAATTACATTTTGTTTAGTTTCTATATTTAATTCTTTTTTTATTTCAAGTCCTAAACAGGCATTATCAAGTACAGTTTTCCAAGGAAAAAGCGAATCTTCTTGTAACATGTATCCAATTTTAGGATTATCTTTATTAAATGTAATAGTTCCAGATGATTTATCTATCATATTAGATAGAATACTAAGTATGGTAGATTTTCCACAACCTGAAGGCCCTACTATAGAGATAAATTCATCTTTTTTTACTTTAAAACTTATATCTTTTAAAGCTAGCAATTCTCTATCTTTATCGTGGTATATTTTACTTAGATTTTGTATTTCTAGTAAATTATTCTTCATAGATTAAATCTTTATAACTTACTTTTTTATCTAAGAATCCTGCTTTTATTACAATATCTTGTAAATGGTCAAATGATTCTTTTGTAAAGGTTGTCTCTTTTGGCCAAGTGTTATTCTTTTTATAACTTTCTACAGCATTTTTAATATCGTTATATGATGAATCTGGAAACTGATTCATGATTGTTTTTGCTATTGTACTGCTGTCGTTATTATTTACAAAATCAAGTCCTCTTTGAACTGCTTTTGTAAACTTTTCAATAGTATCTTTATTGTTGCTTATATAACTAGTTCTAGCATTATAGGCAGTATATGGAACGTTATCTGTAAGGGTGCCTAACTGTGCAACTTTATAGCCGTATCCTTCATTTACTACCTGTGTTGCAAGTGGTTCAAAAAGGGCAACAAAATCCCCAGTTCCTCCGATAAAGGCTCCTGCCATTGAAGCAAACTGAATACTTGTATCAATTGTTAAATCTTTTTTGGGATCGATATTTTTTTCTTTTAAGATGTATTCTAATGTCATTTCTGGCATACCACCTTGGCGTCCTCCGATTACATATTTTCCTTTTAAGTCGTTAACAGTAAAATTTTTAATATTTTTTCTAGATATTAAGAATGATCCATCTTTTTGGGTAAGCTGTGCAAACGTTTTTATATAATCCTTTTCGCCTTTATTATAAACATAAATAGTAGCTTCAGAACCTGATAATCCAATATTAGCATCACCTGATAGGACTGCTGCCATTACATTATCAGCGCCACTTGTTAAAGTTAGTTCTATATCAAGTCCTTCGTCTTTAAAAAATCCTTTTTCTAATGCAACGTATTGTGGAGCATAGAAAACACTATGAGTCACTTCTGCAACTTTAACTTTTGTTAAATCATTGTTTTTATTACTGATATTAAAACTATATATTATAAATAAAACTATAATTAGTACTAAAACAGTAATAATAGTAATTAATCGTTTCATATTTTTTCCTCCTTTAGTTACAATTTATTATATTCTTACTAATAACAAAAGGTACTAGACAAAATAATGTATTAAATTGCTAAGATGTGTTATAATTAATATGTATTATTTTTAAGAAGGTAGGTTTTTTATGAAAAAATTTGGAGATCGTAAAGATGCAAGAAAACTGTCAAAAAAAGAAATGACTGGGATGGCTTATATTAATTGTGATTTAAAAAAGAAAAGAGCTTATAGGGAAGTTTTTATGAATATGCCTATGGATGTTACGGAAATGATTAAATATGTTAATAAGATAAATAGTTCTAAAAAAGATATTCATATTACATATTTTCATGTTTTTTGTACTGCAATTGCAAAGACTATTTATAATTATCCTAATCTTAATATATTTTCAATGAATGGTAATTTTTATATGAGAAATGATGTGATTCTTTCTTTTGTTGCTAAAAAGGATTTTACTGATGAAGCTAAAGAAGTTATGCAAATGTTAAAAGTAAAAGACGATGATAATATTTTTACTCTTAGCAAGAGAATAAGTGGAGGTGTTAAAAAGGCTAGAACAGATGGTGGCTCTGATAGTGGTGGAGATGATCTTGTTAATGCTGTTGGTCATATGCCAAAGCTTTTAAGAAGACCAATCGTGGGAATTTTTAAATTTTTAGATAGACATGATCTTTTACCAACTTCACTTACTAGCGAGATACTATATTATAGTAGTGTAATTTTATCTAATATAGGAACTCTTAATAGTAAAAGAGGTATATATCATGATTTGACTGATTTTGGTACTAATTCAATTCTTGCTACTATGGGAAAAGTTTATAAACAAGAAATAATTACTGATGATGGAAAAAAAGAAATAAGGGATTTTTGTGATTTTGGACTAACACTTGATGAAGGTATTGGGGATGGATACTATTTTATTAAAGCAGTTAATTTTTTAGAATATCTTTTAAAAAATCCTAAACTTTTAGAGGGACCTGCAAATGAAAAAATTGAAGTTAAATAAAGAAGAATATCCATGGTATAAGTTTTATGGAGATGTTCCTAAACATATAGATTATCCAGATGGCTCAATGGTTGATGCTGTTATGGAAACAGCTTTTAAGTATCCAGATAATTATGCACTTGAGTATTACAATAATAGAATAACTTATAGACAGTTTTCAGATGAGATAATTGAGTGTGCTAAAGCATTAAAAGCTATTGGAGTTTGTGAAGGGGACGTAGTTAGTATTTGTATGCCTAATACAATATCTGCACTTATTATGTTTTATGCGGTTAATATGGTAGGTGCTATTTCTAATATGATTCATCCACTTTCTAGTGAAAAAGAAATAGAAATGTTTCTTAATAAGACTAAGTCTAAAGTCATACTTACTATTGATATCAATTATAAAAAAGTAATTAATATAATAAATAATACTTATGTAACAAAGGTAATTATATCTTCTGCAGGAGATGATTTAAAAGGTTTTAAAATGTTTATGTATAGTATTTTTAATACTGATGTTACTAAGGCAGTTAAAAAAATAAAACAAGTATTTTTAAAGGCTTTTAAGAATAGGGAAGTTATTTCTTATAAAAAGTTTATTAAAAAAGGACATTTGTATTATGAAGATTATAGCGTTATTAGAAAAGCAAGTGACGATGCAGTAATTCTTTATAGTGGTGGTACCAGTGGTACTCCAAAAGGAATAATGCTTACTAATCTTAATTTTAATGCTTTAGCATATGGGGCTCATTATATGTGTGATCCTTCGAAAGAAGGCGATTCAATACTTTCTATAATGCCAATATTTCATGGTTTTGGTCTTGGGGTTTGTATTCATACATGTCTTCATATTGGTATGAAATGTATACTTGTTCCTACTTTTAAAGCAAAGAAGCTAATTAATTTGATTAGAAAAACCAGACCTAACTTTTTTGTAGGTGTTCCAACTTTATTTGAGGCTTTGTACAATAGTCCTAATTTAAAGGAAGGAGATTTTTCTTCAATAAACTGTATAGTTTCTGGTGGGGATATATTAGATGAAGAAAATTATATTAGATATAATGAAATGTTTGAAAAATATGGCTCTAAAGCAAAAGTGAGAGTAGGATATGGTCTTACTGAAGCATGTGCTGCAACGTGTTTATCTCCTACAAATATGCATAGAGATGGCTCTATTGGTATACCTTTTCCAGATAATATATATAAGATTGTTAAAATAGGTACTACTAAAGAAGTTAAACTTATGGAAGATGGGGAAATATGTATATGTGGTCCTTCAGTTATGAAAGGTTATTTGAATGAAGAAGAAGAAACTTTAAATTCTTTGAAAAAACATAGTGATGGGAAGATTTGGCTTCATACTGGTGATATAGGATGTATGGATAAAGACGGATTTTTATATTTTAAATCTCGTTTAAAGAGGATTATTATCTCTTCAGGTTATAATATATATCCATCATATATTGAATCAGTTATTAATAAACATGAATATGTTTCTAATTCTACAGTAGTTGGAGTTCCTGATAAATATCGTGGTCAAATTGCTAAAGCTTTTATAGTTTTAAAAAAGGAAGTTAAACTTACTGATGAAGTTGAAAAAGAAATAAAAGAGTACTGTTCTAAACATATTGCAAAATATTCTATGCCTCGGATTTTTGAATTTAGAAAAGAACTTCCTAAAACTTTAGTAGGTAAGGTTGCTTATACTGTATTAGAAAAGGAAGAAGAATTGAGAGAAAAGGTTATTGAAAGTAAAGACAAATAAAAATATAGTTTTTTAAAAAGTCTTTGCTTTTTATATGTTTTATGATATAATTTAGATACAACGAAGTGGGAAATTCCCACTTTTGTTTCGTTTTGAAGGAGGAGTTATGGAAGAAAAAGTAAAAAGAGTTATATCTCTACCTTTAAAAGAACTTAATATGGTAGTAGATAGTGTAAGTTTTGAAAAAGGTAATTTAAACATAGTATTAGATAGTGATGAAGTTATTAATTTAGATAAAATAGTAGAAGCTAGTCACTTAATTAATGATATTTTAGATAAAGAAGATTTTATTAAAGAATCTTATACACTTGATATATCAAGTAAAGAAAAAGGAGGTAATTAAAATGAATGGACAAGAGTTTTTAAATGCTGTTGATCTTTTAGAGAAAGAAAAACATATTGATCGTGATATTATTTTTGAAGCTATGGAACTTGCACTACTTTCTGCTTACAAGAAGAATTTTAATTCTTTAACAAATGCTAAGGTTAGTATAAATAGAGATACTGGTGATATAAAAATATATTCTTATAAAACAGTAGTGGAAGAAGTAGAAAATGATGATACTGAAATATCTTTAGAGGATGCTAAAAAGATTAATAAAACATTAGAACTTGGTGATACAATAGATGAAGAAGTAACTCCAGATAACTTTGGTAGAGTTGCTGCAAGTACTGCAAAACAAGTTGTTGTTCAAAAGATAAGAGAAGCTGAAAGAAATAGTTTAATAGAAGAATTTCAAGATAAAGAAGGAGAACTTGTTTCTGGTGTTGTTGCTCTTGAAGATGAAAATAATTATTATATAGATCTTGGTAGAACAAATGGGATTTTACCTAAGAGTGAACTTATTGGTGATGAAAAAATTGAAATGGGTTCTACTATAAAGGTATATGTAACAAAAGTAAATTCTAATTCAAAAGGAACAATTATTCTTTTATCAAGAAGTCATTATAACTTTGTAAAAAGATTATTTGAACTTGAAATACCAGAACTGGCAGATGGCTCTGTGTATATTTATGGTGTTGCAAGGGATCCTGGTTCAAGAAGTAAAGTAGCTGTTTATTCTGAATATGCTAATATTGATCCAATTGGATGTTGTATTGGTGAAAGAGGTTCTAGAATATCTAATATAATAAAAGAACTTTCTGGTGAAAAATTAGATATTATTAAGTATTCAGAAGATAAAGAAGAATTTATTAAGAATGCTTTAAATCCTGCGAAAAATGTATCTGTATTTATACTTGATCCTAAAAAAAGTGAAGCACTTGCTATTGCAGATGGTGACGATTTTTCTTTAGCTCTTGGTAAGAAAGGTCAAAATGTTCGCTTAGCTTCACGTCTTACTAAATATAAAATTGATGTAAAAAATAGTGAACAAGTAAAAGAAATGGGTATTAATATAAGAGTAGGTGAATAGTATGAAAGCTAAAAAGATTCCTATGAGGACATGTGTAGTTTCTCACGAAAAATATCCTAAAAAGGAACTTATTAGAGTAGTAAGAACTCCAGAGGGTGATGTAGTTGTTGATGATACTGGTAAACAAAATGGTAGGGGCGCTTACTTAAAAAAGGATATGGAAATAATAGAAAAAGCTAGAAATAATAAAATACTTGAAAGACATTTAGAGGTAAATATTGATAACAGTGTATATGATGAATTATTAAATTACTGTGATTAACTACTTAAAAAACATTAAGAAAGTGGTGATAAGATATGATGAATGTAAAAGAATATGCAGTTGATGTAGATAAAAGTGTGGAAGAAGTCTTAGAACTATGTAAAAAACTTGGTATAAGTGCTTCTTTAGAAGATGATATGTTAAGTGAAGATGATATAATACTTCTTGATAATGAACTTCCTACTGAGGATACTGAAAACGAATCATCTTTGGAAGAAGAAAACGACTATGATGATGAAGTTGTTGATGATGATGAACTTGAAAAGGATTTAAGAATTGAAGTAGTTCAAGATAAGTCTACTCAAAAGATGAAGAAGAAAACTGTATCTAATAAAAAAGATAATAAGGAATATTTAAAAGCAAAGAAAAAACTGTATAAACATAAAGAAAAACTACAAACTAATGAAGAAAAAGATGAAAAAGTTGTACTTTATAAAGAAGGTATGACTGTAAAAGAACTTGCAGATGCTCTTGGGGAAGCTCCTGCTACTTTAATCAAGAAATTATTTGATTTAGGTGCTCTTACTAATTTAAATCAAAGTATAGATTTTAGTACTGCAGAACTTTTGGTAGTAGACTATGGAAAAGAACTTGTTAAAGAGGAAACTCGTGATATAGCAAACTTCGAAGAATACGAGATTATTGATAATGCGGAAGATTTAGTATCTCGTCCTCCAGTAGTTACTATAATGGGACATGTTGATCACGGAAAGACTTCACTTCTTGATGCTATTAGAAAGGCTAATGTAGTAAGTGGTGAAGCTGGTGGAATTACGCAACATATTGGTGCATACCAAGTTGAAGTTAATGATAGATTAATTACATTTATAGATACACCAGGTCATGCTGCTTTTACTGAAATGAGAGCGCGTGGTGCATCAGTAACTGATATTGTAATAATTATTGTGTCAGCAGAAGATGGAGTAAAACCCCAAACAGTTGAAGCAATAGATCATGCTAAGGCTGCTAAAGTTCCAATTATTGTAGCTATTAATAAAATAGATTTACCAAATGCTAATCCTGAAAGAGTTTTAACAGAACTTAGTGAGGCTGGTCTTACTCCCGAAGAGTGGGGAGGAGATACTTTAGTAAATAAGATTTCTGCAAAAACTAAGGAAGGTATTCCAGAACTACTTGATAACATATTACTTGTTGCGGATATGGAAGAATTAAAAGCAAATCCAAATAGATATGCAACAGGATCTGTTATAGAAGCAAGACTTGATAAAAATATTGGTAGTGTTGCTACAGTTTTAATTCAAAATGGAACACTTCGTCTTGGAGATCCAGTAGTTGTAGGTACTAATTATGGAAAGGTTCGTACTTTAAAAAATGATAAAGGAGAAAATATAGCTACTGCTAAACCTAGTACTCCTGTAGAAATTACAGGACTAACAGACCCACCAGTTGCAGGTGATCGTTTTATGGCATTTGAAACTGAAAAGGAAGCAAGAAAAGTATCAGAAGAAAGAAAACTACGCGCTAGCCAGTCTAATACAAATCGTTCTGGTATGACTCTTGAAGATTTATTTAGTAAAGTAAAAGATGGTGCTAAAACTATAAGTGTTGTATTAAAAACTGATGTTAAGGGTAGTGAAGAGGCTATTAAACAATCTCTTTCTAAGATTGAATCACATGGAGTTAGAGTTGACGTTATAAGAAGTGGTGTAGGTACTATTACTGAAAGTGATGTGATTTTAGCTAATGCCTCAGATGCAATTGTAATTGGTTTTAATGTAAGACCAAATAGTAAAACAGTAGACTTAGCTAAAGAATACGGAGTAGATATAAGACTACATAACGTTATATATAAAATAATTGAGGAACTTGAAGATGCAATACTTGGTATGTTAGATCCTGAATATGAAGAAAAAGTTTTAGGTAGTGCAGAAGTAAGACAATTATTTAAATTCTCAAAAGTTGGTACAATTGCAGGATGCTTTGTAGCAGATGGAGTTATTAAAATTAATGATAAAGCTAGAGTAGTACGTGATGGAATAGTTATTTATGATGGAAATATTGGATCAATTCAAAGAGGAAAAGATAAAGCTAATGAAGTTAAAAAAGGTATTGAATGTGGTATAACTATAGAAAACTTTAATGATATCAAGGAAGGAGATATAATTGAAGCTTATACTATGGAAGAGGTTAAAAGAAAATGAGTTTAAAAACACAAAAACTAGGTAGTTTATTTACTCGTGAAATAAGTAGAATAATACTTGAAGATGTAAAGAATCCTAAAGTTAAATTTGTAACAATAACAGGTTGTGATATAACAAATGATTTGTCTTTCGCTAAAGTTTCATTTCTTACTTTAAATAGAGAAGATAAAGAAGAAGTAGAAAAAGCATTAAATAGTGCTGCTAACTTTATAGAAATATCTTTATCTAAATCTATTGATATTAGAAAAATGCCACAGATAAGTTTTCATTATGATACTTCTGTAGAATACGGAGAAAATATAGAAAAAAAGATTCAAGAATTAAAAGATGATAAAAAAATGTAAAGATTAATAATAGTCTTTACATTTTATTTTTCTATTTATTTCATAATATTTTTATAAACTTCTTCTATGTTTTCTTTACCTTCTTTTTCTTCATCATAATATGGTATTAGATGTAAATGATAGTGTTTTACTTCTTGAAGCTTTCCATTATTTTGAACTAATTGTATTGAATTAGGACTTAGTTTTTCTTTTAGTTTTATGTATAACTCTTTTCCTACTTTATTTATATGATTTAATGTTTCTAAGTCTATTTCTTCATAGTCTAATATATGGTTTTTAGGTACTATTAGAGTGTGTCCGTAAGACATTGGATTTACATCTAAAAATGCTAATACTTTATCGTCTTCATATATTTTGTATGAAGGTATTTCGTTGTTTATTATTTTACAGAATATACAATCATTCATATTATTTCACCTCTTATATATTATACAATAATTTTATTAATAATTAAATGATTAATTCTTATTTACTTTTCTATATTTGCTTATCATTCTTTGTTTTGTTATAATTATTGTTAGGTGGTTATAGTGAAAATAACAAATAAACCTTATCCTTATTATGAACATGAAGAGATTAATAATTTGTTAGAATTATTAGAATTAAATAAAAAAAGAAATCCTAATAATATTTCCTTTTCTTATAGAAATGGTATGGATAAAAAAAATAAAACTTTTTCTGATGTTTATGATGATGTTCTTTATTTAAGTAATTATTTTAATTCTAAATATAAGAATGAACATATTGGTTTAATTGGGGAAAATAGTTATAACTGGATTATTACTTTTTTATCAATTGTTTTGAGTGGTAATGTTTGTGTGGTTTTTGATAAAGATTGTGATGAGAAAAAACTTGAAGAACTTTTAAAATATAGTGATACTAAAACTATATATTATTCTAATAAATATTGTTCTTTTGTTGGTGATATGAAGTATAAGACTTTTACACTGGAAGATATTAATTCTTTTATAGAAGAAGGTAAATCTTTGGAGAATAAATATAAAATAGATAATTGTTCTGATGCTTGTATATTCTTTACATCTGGTACTACTGGTCCTAGCAAGGGGGTTGTTTTATCACAAAAAAATATAGCTTCAAATATATATGGTGCAAGTAGTTTGTTTAAGCCAGATGGTAGTGTTCTTAGCGTGCTACCTTTTCATCATGCTTTTGGACTTATTACTTCAGTATTAAAACCATTTTATTATGGAAAAGAGGTTTTTATTAATAACAGTTTAAAATATATAACTAGGGATTTATCTTTAGTTAAACCTAATACTTTATTTTTAGTACCTTTATTTGTTGAGACTTTTTATAAACAAATATGGCAAACTGCTAAAAAGAAGAAAAAAGACAAAAAACTTAAAAATGCAATTAAGATTAGTAATTGTTTATTAAAAGTTGGTATTGATTTAAGAGATAAACTATTTAAGGATGTTAGAGATGTTTTTGGAGGTAATTTAAAATATATAATATGTGGTGGAGCATATCTTGATAAAAAATATGTTAAATGGTTTAGAAGTGTTGGAATTGAAATATTAAATGGATATGGAATAACTGAGTGCTCCCCAGTTGTATCTGTTAATCGTAACAATTATTATAGAGATGGAAGTATTGGAGTAGCTTGCCTTTTCGAAGAAGTTAAGATAATGGATGGAGAGATATGTGTTAAGGGTCCTAATGTGATGAAGGGATACTATAAAGATAAGAAAAGTACTTCTAGTGTTTTAATAGATGGTTATTTTCATACAGGGGATCTTGGTTATATAGACGAAGATGGTTTTATTTTTTTAACTGGTAGAAAAAAGAATATAATTATATTAAGCAATGGAGAAAATGTTAGTCCTGAAGAAATAGAATCTGTTCTTTTAAAAGATGAAGGTGTTTGTGAAGTAATTGTTCATGAAATGGGTGACAAAATAATAGCTTCAATTTATCCTGAAAAAGAATATTTTGATAATCAGGAGCATTTTGATGATTTAATATATAAATATAATAAAAATAAACCAAAGAATCATCAAATTGCATTTGTTAATTTAAGAAAAACAGAGTTTATTAAGAATAGTAATAAAAAAATAATTAGAAGTAAGGCATTGGAGGAGAATAATTAGTATGAGGAAAGAAGAAATAAAAAAGGAAGTTATTAGTTTAATAGCAGATACTTTAGAAATAGAAAAAGAAAATATAAATGAAAAGTCTAATTTAGTTTCTGACCTTGATGTTGAATCGCTTGATTTAGTAGGATTAGTAGTTGCTTTTGAAGATAAGTATAATGTTGAAATACCTGATAGTGAAATAAAAAATCTTCAGACTGTAGAAGATATAATTAGTTTTATAGAAAAAAATGTATAAGCTTTATATAGAAAAAGATGTTACTACTAAAGAACTTTTTTATAAAGTTATCAATGATTTGGGTATAAAAGATAGTTTAATTTATAATGAGTATGGTAAGCCTTACTTTGAAAATAGTAATTTATTTTTTAATATGAGTAGTTCTGGCTGTTATACTGTACTTGCTATATCTAATAAAGAAGTAGGGGTAGATATAGAAAGAATTACTATGAATGATAGTGTAATTGATAGAATATGCACAGATGAAGAGAAAAAGATTATTAAAAATGCTGATGATTTTACTATTATGTGGACAAAAAAAGAAAGCTATGTTAAATGGCTTGGAATTGGGCTTTCTTATGGACTTAAAAATGTTGATACTTTGAAAATAAAAGGGTTTAAAGTAATAAAAAAAGATGATTACTATATAAGTGTTTATGAAAACTAATTTGTTTTTATTTGTTGTTTGTTACTAATACTTTGATTAAGGAGGATTTATGAATAGAGTAGATGTTAATGATAAAGAAAAAATTATAGCTAATATGACTTATGAAGAAGCTAGTAGACTTGCTTTGGCTTATGTTCAAAGTATGGGAAAATTATCTTCTATGGAAATGATGGGCCTTTATGTTGATACACTTCAAGATTATTTACAAGTTATACAAAATGTTAGAGAAAATATTAATGCTAATGATAATAGTATGCAAGATTTACCGAGTAATGTAATTAGATAATTATTGTATGTACTACGTGGTATATAGGTACTTGAAATGGTTTATAAGTAAGAAAGTATGAAATTACATACTTTCTTTTTTTATATATTTTATTTTTTCTATGTTTGAGTTTTTTGATCTTTTTGTCATGTTGTTATATGCCATGTCTCTTAATTTTTTTTCATTTTCTTTTAAACTTAATTTATTGTCTGGGTAGAAAGGACCATCTATATAAGATACTATTTGTATTTTATTATTCTTTCTTTTTTGATATGTATTTGTTACTGTAAACATTGGAACATTATACATTTTTGGATATCTAAACGATACTGATTTAAAGTTTCTAATAAATGTACAATATGGCCAAATATGTGCTTCAGGATATATTGATATAGAATATCCTTTTTTTATTCTGTTTTCAATTCTTTTTAAAAAGTTTTTTGAACTTTTTATGTCTCCTGGAATTGGAATAGCACCAAGAAGCTCTATTAAAGGTCCTGTGTGATGCATTGAAATGTTTTCAGGATTAACTATATAGAAATTTCTTTTTGGATATATAGCCATACTTGGTATTATGGTGTCTGCAAAAGCTTGTGTATGATTTGCATATATAAATAGACCTTTTCTTTTGTTTTCTTTTCTATATTTTTTAATTTTCTCTTTACCTATAAATTTATGATTAAATCTAATTTTTAAGTAAAGTACTTTAATGGGCATAGATAGTATATTTTGTGTTATATATGAAAATAATTCCCAAATAAAAGATTTTTGATATTTAAAGTTACCCTCTATTTTTCTAGGAATTATTTTTACAGTAGAAAACTCATCGTTTAATTCATCTTCATAGTAAATGATTTTTGTTTCTTCTTTTTTCATTTTATCATTTCCTTGTTTTTGGTAGTATAGGTTAGTTTCTTTTTATAAAAGCTTTCATATGTTTCTTTCCATGAATTAAAGTTTTCCTTTTTCATTTTTTCTATGTTTTCTTTTTTTGTTAGAGTTTTATCTGGATAAATAGGCTTTTTGATATTTACTATGTATTCTTGAATAGGAAATCCATCATCTGCAATATTTTTACTATCTTTCATGGTAATAAATATAGGAAGAATAGGAACACTATTTTGTGTTGCTATATGAAAAGCTCCACTTTTTAATGGTTTTGGTTTTCTATAGTTCCACCACATACTTTCTTCTGGAAAAATAAGTATGGCGTCTTTATTCTTTAATATGGCTTTTGTAGCGTTAAGAAATTCTGCTAGAACGTGTTTATTTTCACTTAGAGGCAGGGTGTAACAATTACGCATTAATAGTCCATAAAAGCCTGGAAAGTTAGTATAGTTTCCTTCACGTATTACTTTATATAATTTTGGTTTTTTATTTGTTTTGTTTTCTATAAAAGTTTTTTCAACTGTGAAAGTATCAAAAGGATTGAAATGATTACAGGTAATTATAAATCCGGTATCTTTTAGATTTTGTAAGTTTTCTATTCCTTTTGTTTCTTTTATTATTACTTTTTCTTCTTTTATTAATTTATTAAAGAAATTTATTGCTTGTTTGTTAGCAAAGCGTGCTTTTATTTTTGATGATAGTTTTTTTCTTAAAAAATCTACTTCATTAGGTTTTAATGGAATAGTGGGGGGATCATCTTCTACATCAATATCAAATTTACCTTCACGCTCATATTCTTTAATTTTTTCTATTATTCTTAATCGTTCTTTATCTTTTTCCATTATCTTCTCCATCTTTTGTTATTTTTTCTATCATCACCAATACAGCTTGATTCTTTTTTAGCAAGCTCAGTTAAATTTTCAATTACTAAAGCGTCTTTTTTCTTTTTATCTTCTGGATAATTATCTTTTGTTTTTAATAAATCTTTATAAAATGGTGTTTCTTTTGCATATTTCCAAAAGTATTCTTGATATAAAACATCATCAAAATGCCATGGTTTGTTAGCCATATTATAATGAATTAATTTTAGCTTTCTTCTTGGAACTTTATCTTTACGTATGGGCATTCTGTTCCAATTATCAGATATAATTTTTACTCTTCCTTTACAAAGCCTATTTAAGTAATCTTGATCTTGAGCCACTCTAAATTTAATGGTTTCAAGTGAATACAAGAATTTTTCCATAAATTTAAACTTTCTCATTTCTTCAAGATTCATGACAATAACTCCAGCATTAAAATAATGTTTGTAGTTAGAAACTCCAACAACTTTTTCAGCATATTCTCTAAATACTTCGAAATCATTTATAACTCCATCTGTTGCTGCTGCGATTAGGTTCTCTTTTAAATCTATGTTATATAAATCTGCAATATCTGAAAGAATAGTAATATCACAATCTAAATATATGACTTTATTGTGCTCAGGATATAATTCAGGTATAAATAATCTAAAGTATGTTGCTGCTGAAAAATAATCTCTTGTATAAAGTTGTTGTTTTACTTTGTTTATGTGCTTACTTACATTTACAAAATCAATTTTTATATTATCTTGCTGCATTTTTTTAATTATTTTTTGATTTTTTCCCTTGATATTGGTATATAGTACTTTTATCTCATATAAATTATTTTTTGATGCATTATCTATTAATGATTTTATAGCAACTCCAAGACAAGGAATGTAATTATCATCAACTGCAAAAAATATAGGTATTCTATTTTTGTTCATAGTAACTTCCTTTCAATTTTAGGTATTCTTCTAAATCTTTATCAAATGCATGACAATGCATCTCTTTATGTATTTTATCTATGTTCCATTGTTTATAGTTGGTGGTATGAGGGTATGGTAAGAACTTTAATCTTTTGCTAAAGTGACAAATAACAGTTTTTTTTCCATTTACTTTAGATTGTTCATTAAATCTCCTAGGAAGAAGTTTCTTTTTGGTAGTATTCCAATAGATGGCATCTTGATCTGCAAAAGTAAGTTTTTTCTTTCTTAACATATCTCTTCCTTTTTTTAAGAGTTTTGTTCTTTTTATAACTTTCATATTCATAAGTAACATTCCAGCATTAATATAATCTGGTCTAATTAACCAACAACCATATTTTTCTTTAACTGCAGCATATTCATAACCTTTTATATCGATATTAAATAGCTTTAATATATCATCATTTGCCATGATATCAGTATCTAAATAAAGAATTTTATCAGGAATATCAGGCACTAGGTCTGCGAATAATCTTATTAAGGTGTAAGGAGTGCAATAAGCCTTTTCATTTGGGCAATTTTTAAATTCTTTATCATATAGTTTTGTTACATCAATTTTTTTTATTGTGCTCCCAGGTCTTTTATTATTTAAAACCTTTTGCAAAAACTCTATTTGTTCATCTTCAATTGAAACAAATTCTTTGTTTAGTCTAGTTACATCCATAGTAAATACATAGTAATTTATTATGGCGTTTGTTCTATTTAATATAGATATTAAACCTGTTAAAATACCATCAAATACTTTTTTATTACCACATACTAGTATATTTACTTGTTTCTTTTTTTTACTCATTTTACCACCAAAACTTATATTTTTATGATTTTAGTTTATCATAGTTCTATATATATTGCTAGTATAAGCACGAAAATTAAAGATAATATACATAACTTTTGTAAGTGTTTAGTAGCTAATCTTTGTGAGCTTTTTTATTGTTAAAACTGAAAAATAGTGCTAGAATATAGGTGGTGATTTTTATGGACATAGAAATAAAAGATTTAACTGTTAAAGTTAATGAAATAACAGTTTTAGATAATTTTAATTTAAGTATTGGTAAAGGTGAAATTCATGTTATTATGGGTCCAAATGGAGTGGGGAAAAGTACTTTATCTAAAGTAATTCTTGGTTCTTCAGATTATAATGTTATATCAGGTGATATTTTAGTTGATGGTAAATCTATACTTAATTTATCTACTGATGAAAGGGCAAGACTTGGTATATTTTTATCCTTTCAAAATCCTATTGATATCGAAGGAGTTACTAATCAGGAATTTTTAAAAATGGCTATTAACTCTAATCGTGAAACGCCAATAGGTCTTTATGATTTTATAAAAGAACTTGAACAAAATTATAAGGATCTAAACTTTTCTAAAGAAATGATGCATCGTGGAATAAATCAAAACTTTTCTGGTGGTGAAAAGAAGAAAAATGAAATCATTCAAATGAAAACATTAAAACCAAAGTTTTTAATTTTAGATGAACTTGATTCTGGTCTTGATGTTGATAGTTTGGATTTAGTATGTAAAAATGTTTTAGAATATCATGAAAAGGAAAAGTGTTCTATTCTTTTGATTACTCATTATAATAGAATACTTGATAAAATAAAACCAGATTATGTTCATGTATTAGTAGACGGGAAGATTGTGGAAACAGGAGATTATACTTTAGCAGATAAAATTGAGAAAAACGGATATAAAAGTTTCGAAAATAGTGCTAAGGTACTAAGAGAGGATTAATGTCATGAATAAAATATTTATAGAGGAATTAACCTCAGAAAAAGATCTTTATTTAGAAGAAAGTACTATTGTTATAGTTAAAAGTAGTGATTGCAAGCTAAATTATTTTATAAAAGATGAAATAAACATATTTACACTTATTATGTCCTCTTCTGTAAAAGTTTCTTGTATGGTAGAATGTAATTCTATTTTTAATATGTTTTCTGTAAATAGTAGTTTAAGTGTTAATATTGATCTTTTAAATGATGATATTAACTATAGATATGCATATAGTACTATTAATAAAGATAATAATGATTATGAAATTAATATAAATCATTTAGGGAATAATATAATAAGTAATATTACTAATCATGGGATTAATACTGAAGATAATAAATTATTATTTGTTATTAATACTATAGTTCCTAAGAATTCTTTAAATATAACCACTAATCAAGATAGCAAAATAATAGCTTTAAAAGATAATAATGCTTCAATAAAGCCTAATTTACTTATTGATAATGATGATATCGAAGCTAATCATGCTGCTTATATTGGAAGGTTTAAAGAAGAAGAGTTGTTTTATTTAATGACTAGGGGTATCAAAAAAGAAGATGCAGTAGATTTAATGATTAAATCATTTTTAATTGGTAATATGGAGATAAATTTGGAAGAAAAAGAACTGATATTAGATACAATAAATGCGTATTGGAGGTGATTAAATGAATAGAGAAGACTTTGAAATGCTTAAACAAGATATAGTTTATTTTGATAATAGTGCTACTACATTAAAGCCTAAAGCGGTTGTTGATGTGATAAATGATTATTACACAAGGTATACTTCAAATGCTCATAGGGGAGATTATAAAACAAGTTTAAAGGTTGATACTATGTATGAAAGCACTAGAGAAAAAGTAAAAACCTTTATAAATGCAAAATCTTCTAGTGAAATAGTTTTTACAAGTGGTACTACTGATTCACTTAATATGGTAGTATTTGGTTTTGCAAAAAATGTTTTAAATAAGGGCGATGAAGTAGTAATTACTAAAACTGAACATGCATCAAATGTTCTTCCATGGCTTGAACTTGAAGATGAAATAGGTATTAAAGTTAAGTATGCTCCTTTAGATGAAAATTTGAAATTACAATCTGAAGGTTTGAAAGAGGTTATTACTCCTAAAACAAAAATAGTATCTATTGCCCATGTTACTAATACTATTGGAGATGTACGTGATTTAGAGATAATTGGTAAATTTTTGAAAGAAAAAGGTATTTATTTTGTAGTAGATGCTGCTCAAAGTGCAGGTCATAGAAAAATAGATGTAGATAAGATGAATATAGATTTTCTAGCATTTTCAGGGCATAAGATGTTAGGTCCTACTGGTATTGGAGTTTTATATGGTAAGAAAGAACTTTTAGATAAAATGAGGCCTATGAAGTATGGGGGAGGAATGAATACTTTCTTTGAAAGTGATGGATCTCGTGAGTATAAAGATGTGCCTTTTAGGTTTGAAGCAGGTACTCAAAATATAGAGGGCGTAATAGGACTTGGGACTGCGATTGATTATTTAAATAATGTTGGACTTGAAATAATCGAAAAACATGAACATGAATTAAGAACTTATTTAATTAGTAAATTAAAAGAAATAGAAAACGTAGAGGTATTGAATCCTAATTCAGATGCAGGTAATGTGTTATTTAATATAAAAGAAGTATTTCCACAGGATACCGCGGTTTTTTTAGATCACTATAATATTTGTGTTAGAGCAGGTAATCATTGTGCTAAGCTTTTAAAAGATGAACTAGGAATTAAGAACACATGCCGTATATCTTTATATTTATATAATACTAAAGAAGAAATAGATAGATTAATCGAGGCTTTAAAGAATTCAAAAAATATATTTGAAGTGGTGATATAAATGGATAAAGACTTAAAAAGAGAAATAATTTTAGATAACTATCAAAATCCTTATAATAAAAAAGAGATAGATGATGATTCTTATATAAAAATTAATACTAATAATGAATCTTGTATCGATAATTTAGATATTTATTTTAGGGTAGAGGATGGCTTTATAAAAGATGCAGGATTTAATGGAGAGGCTTGTGCAATATCTACAAGTGCTACTTCAATAATGCTTAGAAATTTGATAGGCAAAAGTGTAGAGTCTGTAAAAGAAATTTTAGTTAATTATCAAAATATGATTAATGAAAAGGAATATGATAAGGATCTTCTAAGAGATTTAAATGTTTATGATGAAATATATCTTCAACCTAATAGAAAGAATTGTGCTTTACTTCCTGCGAAAGCAATAGATAAATTAATTAAGGAATTAGATAATGCAAGTTAAAGGTTTAGATGAGGATAAGGTAAGGCAAATTTCTAAGTTAAAAGGTGAAGATGAAAAGACTTTAGATTATCGCTTAGACTGTTTTAGAAAATTTAAAGAATTAGATCTACCAAAATTTGGGCCAAAACTTGATATTGATTTTGATAGTATTAATTATTACCAATCTAGTGATGATAATCTTACTGATGATTGGGGAGAAATAAATCTAAAAACAAAAAAAGAACTTGATTCTTTAGGGGTAATCTCTTCAGAAAATTATTTAGATGGAATTGGAGTTCAATATCAAAGTGAAGTTATATATCACAATATGCTTGAAGAACTTAAAGAAAAGAACGTTATTTTTACTTCAATAGAAAATGCATTTAAAAATCATCGTGATTTAATTGATAAATATTTTAGTAAATTAGTAAGACCTGAAGAAAATAAGTTTACAGCCTTAAATGGTGCAGTGTTCTCTGGTGGTAGTTTTATATATATTCCAAAAAATACTAAACTGGATCGTCCACTTCAAAGTTATTTTAGAATTAGTTCAAAAGATTTAGGACAATTTGAAAGAACTTTGATTATTGTTGATGATAATAGTAGTCTTCATTATGTTGAAGGGTGTACTGCAAAGAATTATTCTAGTTCTAATTTGCATGCTGCAGTTGTTGAAATATATGTTGGAAAAAATAGTACATGCAGATATTCTACTATTCAAAACTGGGCTACTAATGTATATAATTTAGTAACTAAAAGAGCGATAGTTGAGGAAAATGGTACTATGGAATGGATAGATGGTAATATAGGATCATTTAAAACTATGAAATATCCTTGTTCTGTTTTAAAAGGAGATAATTCACATGGGACTTGTGTAACTATTAGTGTTGCAGGACCTAATCAACACCAAGATAGTGGTGCTAAAATGATTCATATTGGTAAAAATACTACTAGTAATATCGTTTCTAAAAGTATTGCTCGTGATGGAGGAGCTTCTGACTTTAGAAGTCTTGTTGATATAAAAAAAAGTGCAATTGGGGCTGAATCTATAGTAAAATGTGATACTCTAATACTTGATAAAGAATCTAGTAGTTATGCTTATCCTACTAATAGAATTGGCAATAAAAGTAGCACTATAGAACATGAGGCGACTGTTTCAAAAATAAGCGAAGATAAACTATTCTATTTAATGAGTAGAGGAATACCTAAAGAACGCGCTATTGAAATGATTGTTTTAGGTTTTACTGATAGATTTAAACAAGAACTTCCTATGGAGTATGCTGTTGAACTTAATCAGTTATTAAAGCAAAACTTATAAAAAATATAAAAACTATGAAATAGATATATTGATGTGGAAATCTATTTTCAAAATAAAAATTTCCTTTTAGGGAAATTTTTATTTTGCTATTAAAACTCTTTTTTAAACATTGAAAATGGCGATTTGCATCTAAAAATAAAACCTTTTATAGTGATAAAAAGGAGGTGATTTTGGTGCTTAATCAAATAGTTTTAGTGGGGCGTTTAGTAAGAGATCCTGAAGTTAAAAAAGCTAAAAATGGTAATTCATATTCTCATATTACTTTAGCAGTTCCTAGAAGTTATAAAAACGTCGATGGTGAGTATGAAACTGATTTTCTTGATTGTACTTTATGGCAACTAATGGCTACTAATACTAAAGAATATTGCAAAAAAGGTGATATTGTTGGTGTTAAAGGCAGAGTCGAGTCTAAGGTATATGAAAAAGATGATGAAAAGAAATATGTAACTGAAATTATTGCAGAAAAAGTTACTTTTCTTTCATCAAATAAAACAGAAGCAGAAGAAGTATGATCTTCTGTTTTTTTTACCTATAAATGTACAATAAAAATAATCTATTTACAAATTTTGTGTTTTATGTATAATATAGTTAAGGAGGTATTATTATGATAAAATCTGATAACGTTAAAGAAATGAATGTTAAAGATAAGACGAATTCAATACAAAACGAAGAAAAAGAATTATCTGAATCTAAGCAAAAACAACTAAAGAAATTAGAGTATTTATTGCAATGTGCTTCTGCTGAGTGTGGATGGTAATGAGTTTGGCCTATATATAATATAGGCCGTTTTTATATTAAGGAGTAATTTATGGAAACAAATGTATTAGTAGATATGAGATCATTATCTTTTATGATTACTGATAAATGTAATTTAAAATGTAGTTTTTGTAGCAAAAATGCTGACTTTGCTAATTCTAGATTTATGGATCCTTCTTTTATTGATAAAACTATAAAAGATGCTCTGAAATGGGCAGATATTAAGATTATTAACTTAACTGGAGGAGAAGCATTATTGCATCCTAAATTAGATGATATTTTATCAATTATTGATTCATATGGACTTCAAGCAAGGATTAATACTAATGGAACTCTGTTTAATGATAAGATGATTAATATGCTTAACAAACATAACGCTAAGATGTTTACAATAAGTTTAGATAGCTCAGATGCAAAAAAACACGATACAATAAGAGGAATTGATGGAGCTTTTAATAAAACTGTTGAAGGTATAAAAAGGGGAGTTAAGGAGGGCTATAAAATATTTGTTAAGGCTACTGTTTCTGATGAAAATGTAGATGATATTTATGATTTGATGAAATTTGTAGATGATTTGGGTATATATGGTTTTAGTTTTGGGAGAACAATTCCTGTTGGTAGAGGAGAAACATATAATTATGCCACAAAAGATTTCTTGAAAAAGTACTTTGATATGGGTAGAAAAACAAGTGAGTATGCACTAACAAGTAAACTGGAGTTTTTAATTGATGATCCTTTGCGATTTAAATTCGATTGTAGATCTAAAAAGTTACTTGAGCAAAATGATATAAGTGAACTATGGGGTGGTTGTAGTGCCGGATGTAATTTTCTATATGTAAATATGGATCTTGATGTGTTATCATGTCCTGTTCTTTTAGAACCATGTGGTAATTTGAAAAATAATACTTTAGAAGAAATATGGAAAAACTCTAACCAATTAATGGAATTTAGGACTCGCATTCACTTAAAAGGTAAATGTGGAAAATGTCAATATAAGAATATATGTGGAGGTTGCAGGGCATATGCGCTTGCAATTACAAATGATTCACTTGGAGAGGATGCTTTTTGCAAAAGAATATAATGAAAGTATTGTATATTCATCCAGATACTAGTGAATTGCGTGAGTCCCAAATCACTATTCCTATTGGAATTGTTTCATTGAGTAAGTTAATTAAAAAAACGGATTTAAATATTGAATATAAGGGAGTCAATATACCGATTGAAAAAAAATTAGATCCTTTGTTTTCAATTGGAAAGTACTTGAACAAGGAAATGCCAGATGTTGTTTTAATAGATTTGCATTGGATGATTTATTCATATACATCAATTGAGCTAACTAAAATAGTTAAAGACATTAATTCAAACTGCATTACAATTCTTGGTGGTATAACTGCAACAATTTATGCTGATGAAATATTAAAAAATTTTAAAACTGTTGATTATATTACTAGGGGTTTTACCGAGGAATGTTTGCCTTGTTTATTAAAGGCAATAATAAGTGAATCAGAAGTTGATAATATACCAAATTTATCATTTAGAAGGAATAACAAAGTAATTCATAATGAAATTAAGATGATTGATTCTAATGCTTATTATAATTATGATGATTATGATTTCTTATTGCATTATGAACAAATGCTAGAAGAACAATCTTCTCACATGGCTGGTAATATTAAAAAGAAGTTAGCCTGGATTCCTACCGGAAGAGGTTGTCAATATAACTGTTCTTACTGTGGTGGAAATAATAAGATGTTTAAAGAAAAGTTTTGTGTTAACAAAATGATACCTTATAATCCAAATGGTATAGCTAGTTGTATTGAAAAACTTTATAAAAAATATTCTATAGATATGTTTGGGATTACTCATGATTTTGGTATATTTTCAGAAGAATACTATAATGACATATTTGATAATTTATCTAAATTAAGTTTTAAACCTGCGATATATAACTATTTGTTTCAGTTGCCATCAAATGATTATTTTAAAAAATACATGGATATAATTAATCAAAAAGATAGTATTATTGGATTATCGGTTATTTGTGGTAATGAAAAAGATAGAATAAGAAATGGTAAAGTATTCACTAATAAAGAATTATTTAATTTTTTGGAATTTTTGACAAACTATGATACAAAAGTTGAACTTTATTTTATTGTTAATCCATATATTGGCGATCAAAATTATCGTGATACTTTAAAATTGATTGAGAACATTTTGAAAAAGTACAAATCACGTATGAATTTGAGTGTTTCTGCTAGTTATGAGGTAATACAACCATATTCAAAAAAACAAGAAAATAATAAGACAGTATTTACAGGTTTTATGGATTATTATTATAGATATTCAAATAAGTTTTTAGATGATGTACGAAATGGAGAAAATATTGAATATTTAATTGGGGATAAAGATTATGATGATCAAGTATATGATAAAATTGTGCAAATAAAAGAATTGGTTAACAAATATGAAAATAGTGTTGATATTTTATATTTATATCCACCTTCAGGTAGACAAAAAGAATTTGAAAAAGCTTTAGGCCTTGCCTATATTGAAGCGTATTTGAAACAATATGGATATAAGTCAGTGCAGTTCATACCTAATAATTTAAATTATGAAGAAATAATTAAGTCAATTAAAGAAATCAATCCAAAAACAATAGGTATAAGTACATATGATATGAATTATTACTATGCAAAATTACTTTCTAATAGATTGAAGAAAGAATTAAATGTTCCAATTATAATTGGAGGTCCTACTGGTACTTTTTCGTTTAATTTAGTTTTTAAAGAATGTCCAAGTGTTGATTATATTTTGCGTGGTTATGGGGAAGAGTCTACAAAAAAACTCTTAGATTATTTAATAAAAGGAAGAGGTAATTTAGAAAATATACCTGGACTTGTTTATAGGAATAACAATGAACTCAAAGAAAACAAATTATATGAGTTGCCACAAGACATTGATTTTTTTCCATCTCCATATTTATCTGATATTGGTTTTCTTCCAGAAAGAAAAATTGTTTTGACTTCTCGTGGATGTTTCCATAACTGTGTGTATTGTAATTGTGCTGCAATGTGTAATAAGAAAGTATATTTTCACTCTGTTAATAGAGTAATATCAGAATTAAAGTATATTTCTGATAATGAACCAGGATCATATGTATTAATTGGTGATGATGCTTTTACGTTAAATATAGAAAGAGCTAAGCAAATATGCAAGCGAATAATAGATGAAAAAATAAATCTTAAACTGTTTTGTGAAACTAGAGTAGATAGAGTAGACTATGAATTGCTTAATTTAATGAAACAAGCAGGTGTTATTAAAATAGATTTTGGATTGGAAAGTAGTAATCCTAAAATATTACGAAACATTAAAAAAGTTTTCTATAATCCAAATGATGAGAATTATACAAGTGAGAGACAGTTTTTAAGAAATTTAAAGGATGTTGTTTCATATTGCAAAAAGTTGGGAATGGATCCGATGGTAAATATTATTAGTGGTTTGCCTGGAGAAACTATCGATGACGCTAAAGAAACACTAGATTTTATAAAAAAGTTAGATATTAATTCATATTCGCATAATTATTTGAAATTATATTCAGGCACAAGTTTATATAATGAACATAGAAAGTATAAATACAAATTATGTCATAATGTATTTTCTTTACCATTAATAATCAAGTATCCTTTTGATATAAAAAAAATAACTCCTTTAAATAATTCAGTTAGTAGAACAGATATTGTCAGAATGAAAAAGGAATTTATAAAACATTGGATGGCTAAAGATTTTTGGACTTGTGATAATATTGAAAATCTTGCTCCCCAAGATCTTGATATAAATGAAGAATTATATTTTTATGTTAAAAACAAACAAGAAAAAGAAAAAGTGTTAGGCTTTATTATCAAAAAGGAAATTCCATCAAACAATATTGTGTTTATTGAAGATAAAAATGGTGAATTGATATGCTCTAATTATCTTGATCAAGAAAATTATATAAAAATAATAAAGATAAAGAATAATGCTTTTGATGTTCCTCAAAACTATTATACTTTGTTACTTGTAGAAAAAATGAATGATACTATAATGAATAGATTTAAAGAATTAAAAGTAAATCCTTTTATTAATAGATTTGTATTAATTGAAGGTATTGATAAAGATAAATCTATTAATAATGTAATATATGATTATTGCAATACTCATAATTCTGATAAGAAGTTGTTATTAAAGTTTTCAAAATATGTCAACTATGAGTTAGATAATCTTGATATTTCTGTTTTTCAGGATATAATATATAATGATATTTTTACTGATGAAGAAATTGCGATAATTGAAAAGTTTTTGAAGTATTATTTGTTAGGAGTTGATGATGATGAATAAACAAATATTGATTATTGAAATAACATCATATTGTAATAGTAGATGTGAAGATTGCTTAAGAGCTGGTTTAAATGATTCTGATTATATGCTTTCATTTAAGGACATTAAAACTGCTATAAAAGAAATAAAAAAGTTTTCCAATAATTATACTGATTTCGAATTAAAGATTTCTGGGGGAGAGCCTACAATATGGTTAGATAAAACTGAAAAAAAAGATATTACTGATATTTTGTTAGAATGTGAAAATAATAATCTAAATTATGCTTTAGTTACAAATGGAAAAGTATTTTCAAATAAAGAGCAGTGTAAAGATTTTTTTGATAAAATAAAGTATAAAGGTATTCACCATTTGAAACTATTTATTACTATTGATAAGTATCATGGAAATTATACAAGTGATGATTCTAATATAATACTTGATAATGTTTTAGAACTTAATGAATTGGAAAGTTTGGAGTGTTATGTTCAATCTACAGTAACGAAAAGAAATCAAGATAATTTATCACTTGATTTTATTGAAAAGTATACAAAAAAGGGAATAAAATTTATGTTAAATCCTTTACTTCCTTGGGGAAGAGGAAAGAACCTTATAGATGTGGTCCCATATGTGAATTTAAATAATAACGATAAATCAACTTTAGGAGATTATGAAAATTATTATTATGTTCTTGGTAAAGTCAACAATATTTGGGATACTTATGATGAATTTTTGAATATGAATAATTTAGAGACGTTAAAACGCCTTAATTGTTGTGGTAAAACCATTACTCTTATGGGAAACAAGTATTATTATTCAATGCCTTGTTCTGGCAAAGAGGAATTTTGTTTTGCGACTATAGGTAATTTGGACTATAAAAAGTATTTAGTTTTTAAATCAAATAATAAAACGATAAAAAAAATGGCAAATAACAAAATTGCCAATGAGGATTTAATTGATAAATGTCCAATTGGATATGGAATTTGTGGGCTTTGTATGGAGAACGATTATGAATTATAAGCAAAAAAAATTAGCGAGTTTTATTGTGGATTATAGCTTAAATATTAAGCCTCAAGAAAAAGTTTTTATTAATTATGTCGGTTCAAATAAAGAATTTTTAGAGACGCTTAAATATACAATAGAGGAAAAAAATGCTATTCCAATTGTTTTTGATATGACTCCATATGAGGAGATTGAATTAATAAAATCGCTTAATGAAGAAGATATTGACCTTTTAATTGATAAAAGCATTGAGCTTATAAGTAAATGTGATTCATTTATTTCTTTACTTGAAGATTCTGATTTTATACTTGATAATAAATATCAATATCAAAGTGATTTGTATTATAAAAAATATAAAAAAGTTATTAGAGACTATCGATTAAAAAAATGTAAATGGATTGGTTTAAGATTACCTAGTGTTCAATTAGCAAGAAAATTTAATATGTCTTATGAAGAATTTTGCTCTTTTTATTATGATGTTTGTGGAATTGATTACAAAAGATTAAAGGATGATTATCTATGGCTTGAGGAGTTGATGTCAAATACTAATCATATAGAGATTAGTAGCGTTGATACTAATATTTCGTTTGATAAAGCAGGAATCTCTGCTCATATATTATCAGGTGAAAAAAATTTACCTGATGGAGAAATATATACAGCACCAATTAAAGACACGGTAAATGGTACCATCAGATTTAACGCTGATTCAGTACAAAATGGTTTTAAATTTAAGGACATAAGTTTAAAATTTGTAGATGGTAAGATTGAAGAGTTTAATTCTAATAATAATGAATTGTTTAATAATATAATCAATTCTGATGGTGGTAGTAAATATGTTGGAGAATTTGCGATAGGCTTAAATGATAAAATTAGTGTTCCACATGGCGTTATATTGTATGATGAAAAGATTTTAGGTAGCATTCATTTCGCTTTAGGACAAGCATATGATGATGCATATAATGGAAATGATTCATGTTTACATTGGGATTTGGTTCAGGTTCAAAAACCAGAATATGGCGGTGGAAAAGTTATTTTTGATGACGAAATTATTATGCAGGATGGTATAATTAAAAAAAATAGAGGGAGGAAAAAATGAATTTTGATAAAATAAAAGTGGATTGTATGACACAAGAATATGCAAAGCAAATTACAAAATGGAGATACAGAGGAAGGTATTCTTCATATAATTTGCCTTGTTATGAAGAGTGTGTTCAAAAAAAATATGGAATAACTAGAGAAGATACAAAAGATAATTATCTTGTATATCTTTTAGATGATGAAGTGGTGTTCTATTTTAACGGTAAGCCAATGGATAATAATAGAATATATATTGGTGTTGGATTAAAGCCAAAGTATTGTGGCAAAGGTTATGGAAGCCATTTTTTAAAAGATAGTATGAGAATAATGAAGGAGAAATATCCAAATTCTGTATTCTTTCTTGAAGTTAGAAGTTGGAACAAAAGAGCAATAAAGTCTTATAAAAAAATAGGCTTTAAAATTACTAATATTGTTATGTCGAAAGATAGATTAGGAAACGATACTGAATTCGTCGAAATGGAATTATAAGAAAGAGGTTAATGTGATTTGACATTTTCTTATAATTTATCTATAATAATGCCCAAAAAAGGAGTGCTGAAAAAACATGGACTATATCTATGATGAAGAGAATAAATATTTAGATAAAGTGAATAAGGCTTTAAAAGAAGAACTTGATGAAACTAATCAAGCTCTTAAGGCAGAAGCTGAAAAGATAATAAGCGTAGATGAAGCAAAAAGAGGAGCTCAATTGCTTAAAGATAGTTTAATGAAAATGTATGCTGAAAGAGTATATAATTTGACAAAAGTTGCTAGTTCTCCTTATTTTGGCAGGATGGATTTTACGCGTGCAGGTGAAAATGAGACTCAGAAAATATATATAGGAAGAACATCTTTGACAAATGATAACGAAGTATTAATTGTTGATTGGAGAAGTCCTATTTCCAGTATGTATTATAATAGTAATAAGGGTTATTCTCTATATGAAGCTCCCGAAGGAATTATAAAAGGGTTTGTAGAGTTAAAGAGACAGATTATTATTGAAAATTATAAAATTAAAAGTATTTTAGACACAGATATAGTAACTAATGATGAAATATTACAAGAGTATTTAAATGTACATGCTGATGATAAAATGAAGAATATTATTGCTTCTATTCAAGATGAACAAAACAAAATTATTAGAAAACCTTTGGATAAAAATATAATAGTTCAAGGTGTTGCTGGTAGTGGCAAAACATCTGTTGCTTTACATAGAATTGCTTATTTGTTATATAACGCTAAAGAAACTGCTAAAAGTGATACTTTTCTTTTGTTAGGACCTAACAATTACTTTTTAGATTATATTTCATCTGTTTTGCCCGATCTTGAAACTGAACCTATTTCACAAAAAAGGTATATTGATTTTACATCTGATTATATTGAACAAAAAATTTCATTATCAAATAATACTGAGAAATTTAAAAAACAAAAAGAGTTAGACACATATAATAAAGTAAGGCTATTTAAAAATTCATTAGAATATAAGGATGCAATTGAAGCATTTATGAATGACTATTTTAATGGTAGTTTTATTGATAAGGGAATTATCTTTGATGGTGTAGAAGTATTTGATAGAGATTTCATAATTTCTGCATTAACTTCTGGTGCTTTTTCTAAATTGAATTATGATCGAGCAAAAGAGATAACATTGCGAAGTTTTATAGATAGACAAAATCGTATTTATAATTATTTAAAAAATAAATATCGCACTATTTATACTTCTTCAGATGCTAGTGTAGAGGAAAAAGAAGCCGCTAAAAGAAAAACTTTAGAAATATATGATTTGATATATAAAAATGGCGAAAAGATAATAAAGGATTATTATAAGAAACTTGATGCTAAAATTACTGATATATATAAGAAGTTTCTTATCTCATCTGATAATTATATTAAATGTTTAAATAGCGAAGAGATGCAAATGTTTAAGAGGGTTAGTATTAATAATAGTGGTAGATTAAAATTATCTGGAGAGGATTTGCCTGCTTTAAATTATATGAAATATCTTTTATCTGGGAAAAAAACAAAATATAGACAAATTGCAATTGATGAAGCGCAAGATTATGGTTTGTTCCATTATTATGCTTTACTAAAAGCAAATCCTGATGCTAAATTCTCAATATATGGTGACTTAGCTCAAACAATATATCAATATACCAATATTACAAATTGGGAAAAAGTAGTTGATCAAATCTTTGATGGTGATTGTGAACTTTTAAATTTAAACAAAAGTTATCGTACCACTAGAGAGATAACTGATAATGCAAATGCTATTTTGAATCATTTAAAACTAGAAAAAGCAAATTCGGTTGAAAGGCACGGAGAAACTGTTGAGTATAACAATGCTAAGTACTCTGAAGCAGAATTTCGCGATGTGGTTAACGATTGGATTAATAGTGGATATAAAAGTGTTGCTATTATATGTAAAACAGAAAAGGAAGCTTTAAATCTATATAAAAATTTACTTAAAAGTAATATTTCCATTTCATATCTAGATGATAAAACTTCAAAATATGAAAGTGGTGTGTATGTAACAACAAGTATTGCAGCAAAAGGTTTAGAATTTGATGCTGTAATTATAAATGATGCTTCATGTACTGTTTATAATTCATCTAATAATATGGATATGCATTTATTATATGTTGCATTAACGAGGGCACTACACGAATTAAAAGTTCTTTATAGTAATGAGATTACTGAACCTTTAAAAGAAAATGCACAGTCTAGAAATAGACAAAGATAGAGAAAAGTGTTTGAATTAATTTGTTTTCTGTTTTTAAATAAACTACTATATAAAATGATATAATGTTTTATCGTTTTGTTAGAAAATGAAATTATTTCTGATAAATCTAAAAAAAGAGCAAAAATTGTTGAAATTGCTTTTTTTTTATGCTACAATTTTTATATATAGTAGAGGGAGGTCAAATATGGAAGATAAGAAAACCTTAACAATTAATAAATTAGATGGTACTACTGAAGAAGTAGAAGAAGTAATTAGTTTTGAATTTAATGATACGAAAAAACGTTATGTTGTTTATACTAAGAATGAAGTTGATCAAAATGGTAACATTACAATATATGTTACAGAAGTAGTTAAAGATGAACATGGAACAAGATTTCTTGGCGTGGCAACAGATGAAGAATGGGCAAGAATTAAAGATGTTTTAAGAAGTCTTGCTAAAAGTGAAGAAGCGTAGGGAGGTTTATTATATGATGGATAATGAAATAACAATAATTGATGGGCAAGAGTATTCTGATGGCCAAGAAGCAATAGTTTCTAAAAAAATAAAAGTTAATGATGAAAAAATGAGAGCAATAGTTAGTCATAAGCAAATTGAAGAAAGGAAAGAAGCTACATTAAAAGAAATAGAACCAATTGTTGAAGAACCAGAAGTAAAAGAAGAACCAGTTGCTTTTGATGAACCTGAATTTGTAAAAAATACTGACGTAGAAAAAGAAGAACCTGTTATGAAATTTGCCTTTTCAAGAGAAGGAGCTTATCAAGCAAGAGAAACTGAGGATGAAATTTCTAAGGCACAAGAAGACAGAATCAGAGATTTAGGAGATGCATACAAAGGCCAACCTAAACCAGAGTTTAAAAAGGTTATAGATGAAAAGCCTGTTGAAGAAAAAAAGAAAGTTACTACTGAGATGTTTATTCAAGCATTGAATCATCCTTGCTATTCTGATAAAACTAGTCAATATAAAGAAAGTTTTGCAAAAAGATATAAACAAATTAATGATAGATTAGAAGCTCAAATTGATGAAACTAAGAGAATAATGGCTATGTATATGGAGGCTACTGAAACTGGAGCAAAACTATTAATAACACAAAATGAGGCCAAAAGAAATATTGATGGAATTAATGCCTTACAGTTAGATTTCTTAATGGATAATAAAGATGAAGAATCTATTAAAGTGCTTAGAGACTTAGAAGATTTATTTAATAAAAATAAAGAAATAATTATTTCTACTACTGCTAAAATAAAAGAAAACGATCAAAGAAAAGCAGAAATTGGTGAAAATGAACAAGCTAGTAAAACTAAAGCCAGCCAAATTGAAAAAGAAAGAGCTGAGTATGAAGAGCGTGAGTATGATAAGTTAGTTGAAGCTAATGAAAGAGATGCTAGAGTTCATGAAGCTGAAAACGGTTTAACAGAGTTTACTGGAATTGCTGATGATGAAGTTAAAGCAGCTTCACAAAGAGAAACTGTGACAAATATTTCAAGTATGGAAAGTCCTGCTATGAATAAGTTTGAAAGTTTAAGAGAACAACCAATTGTTGAAGAACCTAAAACTGTGATAGGTGTTAATCAATTTATGAATGGTGAAAGTTATGACGATATGTCATTTGGAAGAAGAGCTCTTTAGTTCTTCTTTTTTTTTTGGTTTTATAGTATAATAAAAGAGGTGATGAATATGAAACAAATAATGGATGGTAATAAAGCAGCAGCGCTTGTATCTTATAAATTTACAGAGGTAGCAGGAATATATCCAATTACTCCTGCTAGTTCTATGGCTGAACATGTTGATGAAATGTCAACTTTAGGGGAAAAGAACTTTTTTGATGATACGGTAAAAGTAGTAGAAATGCAAAGTGAAGCTGGTGCTATTGCAACTGTTCATGGACTTTTACAAAACGGAGTTTTAGCTAGTACTTATACAGCCAGTCAAGGACTTCTTTTAATGATTCCAAATATGTATAAGATTGCAGGAGAACTTCTTCCTTGTGTTATAAATGTAGCAGCACGTACTGTAGCAACTCATGCTTTATCAATAATGGGAGATCATAGTGATATTTATGCTTGTCGCACTACTGGTTTTGCAATGCTTGCTTCATCTTCAGTACAAGACGTTATGAATTTAACAAATATTGCATATCTTAGTGCTATCAGAGGAAGAGTACCATTTATTAATTTTTTTGATGGTTTTAGAACATCACACGAATATAATAAAATTGATGTAATTGATTTTGAGAAGGTAAAAAAGCTTATTGATAAAGAAGCACTTAATAAATTTAGATCTAGATCACTTGATGTAGATAATCCTACAACAAGGGGTACTAATCAAGGAGATCAGATTTATTTTCAAGCTGTTGAATCTAGAAATGAGTTTTATGATAATGTTCCAGATATAGTAAATAACTATATGAAAGATATTAATGAAATAACGGGAGAAAACTATAAACCATTTAATTATTATGGTGATCCAAAAGCAAAGTACGTTATTGTTGCTATGGGCTCTGTTTGTGAAACTATTAAAGAGTACATAGATTATAAGAAAAGTAAAATTGGTTTAATCGAAGTTCATTTATATAGACCATTTTCTAGTAAATATTTTTTAAATGTTCTACCTAAAACAGTTAAGAGAATCTCTGTACTTAATAGAACAAAAGAGATGGGAGGATCTGAACCTTTATATTTAGATGTACTTGATATAATTAAATCAAATAAACTAAATATTGAAGTAAGTACAGGAAGATATGGATTATCTTCAAAGAATACTAATCTTTCTGATATAGAAGCTGTTTATGATAACTTAAAACATGATAATAAAAAAGAATTTACTGTTGGAATAGTAGATGATGTAACTAATCTTTCTCTTTTTAGAAAACCTTTAAAAGTAAAAAAAGATTATGATGAAATGCTTATTTATGGATATGGCTCTGATGGAATGGTTACTACTTCAAAAGATATTTTAACTATTATTGGAGATAATACTGAAAAGTATGTTCAAGGTTATTTTGAATATGATTCTAAAAAAAGTGGGGGAGTTACTAAGAGCCATTTAAGATTTAGTGATAAACCTATTAAAAGTACTTATTATGTAGAAGAACCTAAGGTTATTGTTTGCTCTAAAGATACTTATTTGAAGAAATACGATATGATTTCTAAAATAAAGAATAATGGTATATTTGTCTTAAATACAGAGCATGCTGAAATATCTTTGCCTGATTATTATATAGATATAATTAAAGAAAGAAATATTAAAGTTTATGTAGTTGATGCTTCAAGTATTGCAAAAGAAAATAATATACCTAATAAAATAAGTATGATTATGGAAATGGTTATTCTTGATCTTTCTAATTTAATGGATAAGAAAAAGTCTAAAGATTATATAACAAAAATGATAAAGAAAAATTTTTCTAAAAAAGGCGAATCTGTTGTTAAATCAAATATTAATGCTCTTAATGATGCTTTAAGTAGTATAAAAGAAATAAGTATTTCTGATATAAAAGTAATGGAACAAGAAGAAGTTAAAAATACAATATTTTCACTTCTTGAGCATGATAAAGGTAATGAAATAAAGGTAAGCCATTTTACAGGGATAGAAGATGGAATATCGGAAGCAGGATTATCTAAACTTGAAAAGAGGGGACTTTCTAATGAAACACCAACTTATGATAAAGATAAATGTATTATGTGTAATTTATGTTCGTTTGTTTGTCCTCATGCTGTAGTTAGGCCATATTTACTTACTAAAGAAGAATATGAAAATGCCCCAGAAGAAGTAAAACAAGATTGCAAGGAAGCAAAAATAAAAGATAACGAGCTTATGTACACAATAGGAATAAGTACATTTGATTGTACGGGATGTAAGTTATGTACTAATATTTGTCCTACTGGTGCAATAAAAATGAATAAGATAAAAGAAAAAGAAAAGATAAAATATGATTATTTAAAAAACATAGAAGAAAAACATGTAATGGATAAAAATTCAATAAAGGGTTCTCAATTTATTAGTCCTAAATTTGAGTTTGCAGGAGCGTGTGCAGGTTGTGGTGAAACACCTTACTTAAAACTATTATCACAACTATATAAAGATAATTTAATTGTTGCTAATGCAACAGGATGTTCTTCAATATATGGAGCATCACTACCTAATACACCTTGGAATGTTCCTTGGGTAAATTCCTTATTTGAAGATAATGCTGAGTTTGGTTTTGGTATTAAACTTGCAGAAGACTATATGAAGAATAGAATAAGATTAGTAATGGAACAAAATAAAAACAAGGTTAATAAGAAGAACAAAGAACTTATTAAAGAGTATTTAGATAATTATTCAAAAGAAGTGTCAGAAAAAGTATATAATGAGCTTGACTATGATAATTTTAAAGAAATAATTCCATATAAAAAATATATAAAAGAAAAAAGTATTTGGCTTGTTGGTGGAGACGGATGGGCTTACGATATCGGTTTTTCTGGAATTGATCATGTTCTAGCAAATAAAGAAAATGTAAATATTTTAGTACTTGATACTGAAGTATATTCTAATACCGGAGGACAATCTTCTAAATCAACAAGAAGTGGTGCAATTGCTAAGTTTGCAAGTAGTGGTAAAAAAACCAGAAAAAAAGATTTAGCTAAAATAGCAATGTCTTATCCACATGTATATGTAGGAACTGTATCTATGGGTGCTAACCCAATACATACTTTAAAAACAATAATGGAAGCAGAAAAATATGATGGTCCATCTATAATAATTGCTTATGCACCATGTATTGCTCATGGAATAAAAACTGGAATGCAAGATAGTAATAAAGAACAAAAACTTGCTACACAGTCAGGATATTTTCCTTTATTTAGATTTAATCCTGAAACAAGCAAGTTTACGGTAGATTCAGGAGCTGAGTTTGATAAGTTAGATGAACTATTTAATAGAGAAAATAGATATAGATCGAATAAAGAATTACTTGAAAAGAACAAAAACGAAATAAAAGAGTATTATGAATCACTAAAAGAACTAGAAAAATAATAGTTCTTTTAATTTTTATGGTATAATTAAACTATATAAGAGGTGCAGTATGTATAGAAAGTATATTAAAAGGCTATTAGATATAATTATTTCTTTGTTTTTTATTATTATTACTTTTCCATTGATGATAATTGTAGGTTTTTCTTTGTACTTAAACCTTGGCAAACCTCTTTATAATCAAAAGAGACTTAGAGAAGGGATAAATGGAAAACAATTTTTAATGTATAAATTTCGTACTAGGATACTTGATACCTATGATAAGCCTTACAGAGAAAGATATACTAAGTTTTCATATTTTATCGATAGAACTCATCTTAATGAATTGCCACAGTTATTTAATGTATTAAAAGGGGATATGTCTTTAGTGGGCCCTAGACCATTTATACCTGGTGAAATACTTCCTAAAAGACCATATAAAGAAAGATATTTAGTAAGACCTGGAATGACTTCTCTTGCAATTATTAAAGGTGGTAGAACAATAACTCATGAAGACAAACTAAAATATGATAAGATTTATTATAAAAACTTATCATTTATGCTCGATTTAAAAATAATACTTTTAACTCCATTATCTATAATAAAATACTAATTAAGGACTACGTCCTTTTTCTTTTTGTTTGTAATTTTTAAAATTGTAGAAATATAGATGTTTGTATGATATAATTATAAAAGGTGATTACTTATGATATATCTAGATTATTCTGCTACTACTAAGGCAGATGAAAAAGTAATAGAAAAGTTTGTAGAAACTGAACAAAAGTATTTTGCTAATCCTAATTCTAATCATTTTTTAGGAAAAGAATGTAAAAGTGTTATTGATGAAGCTGTTTCTAGTATTTGTTCATGTTTAGGAATAAAGGAAAATGAAATTATTTTTACTAGTGGTGCTAGTGAATCTAATAATACTGTTTTAAAAGGATTAAATGTTAGTCATATTATAACTACTAAGCTTGAACATTCTTCTATAACAACTCCAGTTGGATATTTACAAACTAAAGGAATAAAAATAGACTTTGTTTCTTTAGATGAAAATGGTTTAGTAGATACAGACAATTTAATTAGTTTAATTGATTCTGAGCCAACTTTAGTATCTATTGGAGCAGTTAATTCTGAAACTGGTATAAGACAAGATATTGAAGGAATAGGTAAACTTCTTCAAAAGTATTCAAATGTATATTTTCATAGTGATATAACGCAAGCACTTGGAAAAGTTTCTGTTGATTTAACTAATGTAGATCTTGCAAGTTTTTCAATGCATAAAATTTTTGGATTCCGTGGCATTGGTGGTTTAATAAAAAAAGAAAATATAAGAATAGTGCCTTTAATTCATGGAGGAAAAAGTACTACTGTTTATAGAAGCGGAACACCTCAAACAGGACTTATTGTTTCTTCTAGTGTTGCTATCCATGAAGCAGTTAGAAATATAGATAAACATTACGAAAAAGTATTAGAGCTAAATAAATATTTGGTAGATAATATAAAAGATCTAGTTCTAATTAATTCAAATGAATACTCAATTCCTCATATACTTAATTTCAGTATTCCTGGCAAGAATAGTGAAGATACTTTAAAGTATTTTTCTGATAATGGAGTTTTAATATCTTCTAAAACAGCATGTTCTTCAGGAGCTTATTCATTTGTAGTTAATGAGTTATATCATGATATGGATAGGGCAGAATCTTCAAATAGAGTAAGTATTTCATATAAAACAACAAAAGAAGAACTTGATCAGTTTATTAAGCTTTTAAAGGAGTGGGTATAATGACAATAGTAAAAATATCTTCAATAGCATGCTCATCATGTATTATTTTAAATAATACTTTAGAGAGAATACTTGAGAATTATAAAGTACATATTAAAGAATATGATTATGATTTTGATGACGTGCCTTATGAAGTAGGTCATGTGCTACCGGTACTTATATTTCTTGACTGTCAAGGCAATGAATCATCAAGGTTAATTGGTGAATCTTCTTATGAAGAAATTGAAGAAAAAATAAAAGAATTAGGTGATTAGATGAAAAGATTTTTATTTTTTTTAGCATTTGTTTTATTTCTACTTCCTTTTACTGTTAGTGCTAAAGAAGTAAATATTTATATTTTTTATGGAGATGGTTGTCCGCATTGTGCTGCTCTTGAAAAATATTTAGATAAAGAATATAAACATGATAAAGATTTAAATATTTATAAATATGAAGTTTGGTCTGATAAAGAAGGGCAAAGTGCTTTAGAAAAAGTTCAAAGTGCTACTGGAGTAGAAGCTCAAGGAGTTCCATATTTTATAATTGGAGATAAAGTATATCAAGGTTATAATGAAGGGCCTGCTTGGGAAGCTACTGTAGATAAAGCTATAAAGGATGTTAAAGAAAATGGTTATATAGACAATGCTGGTGTAGCTCTTGGTAAGACTAAAGAAAGTGAAAAAGATAAAACAGTTAAACATCAAGAAGTTAATCCACGTAAAGAAGAATCTAAAACAAAAATAGATATTCCTTTTATAGGCACGGTTGATTTAAAAAATGTTTCAATTCCTATAATTGCTATTATAATTGGTCTTGTTGATGGATTTAATCCTTGTGCTATGTGGATTTTAATATTTTTGATAACTATGCTTTTTGATTCTAAGGATAGGAAAAAGATGTGGATTCTAGGAGGAACTTTCTTATTTACTAGTGCATTTGTATATTTTCTATTTATGATAGGACTTATTCATGCTACAACATTTATGAATACTATTCCTATACTTAAATATTTGGTAGCAGCTTTTGCTCTTATCTTTGGAGGTTATAACGTTTATAGATATATTAAAACAAGAAAAGATGCGGGATGTGATGTTGTAAACAAAAACCAAAGAAAGAAAATAATGGTTAGAACTAAGAATATTTTAGCAAATAACAGCTTTATTCTATCTCTATTAGGTATTATGCTTTTAGCAGTTTCTGTTAACTTAATAGAACTTTTATGTTCATTAGGACTTCCTGTAGTATTTACTGAAATTCTTAGTGCTAATAACGTTACTGGGTTTGCTAGAATAATTTATACATTTATTTATATATTATTCTTCTTAATAGATGATTTGGTAGTATTCTTTATTGCTATGAAAACATTAAAAATAAAAGCAATTAGTAATAAATATACTAAGTATTCTCATCTAATTGGAGGAATAATAATGATTATTATTGGTCTTTTAATGATCTTTAAATATGAATGGTTAATGTTTAATTTTTAAAAGGAGGACTTTATGGTTTTTAGTAGTTCAATATTTGTATTTCTATTTTTACCACTAGTTCTTCTTTTTTACTTTCTAGTTCCTAAAAAGTTTAAAAATTATGTTTTACTTATTTTTAGTATAATCTTTTATATATTTGGGGGTCCTAAATATTTGGTGCTTTTGTTATGTGTAGTTTTAATAGATTATATTGGTGCAATACTAATTGAAAAGACAAATAAAAGAAAGTTGTTTCTTTTTATTACTATCTTTTTAAATATAGGAATACTTGTTTATTTTAAATATACTGGGTTCTTTTTAAATAATATAAATAGTTTATTTAATTTAGATATTAATGTTCCTAAAATAGTACTTCCTATTGGAATATCTTTTTATACATTTCAAGCTATGAGTTATGTTATTGATGTTTATAGAAAGAAAGTATCTTTACAAAAGAATTTCTTTACTTTACTTTTATATGTATCTTTGTTTCCACAGTTAGTTGCTGGCCCAATTGTTAGATATGAAACTATTGAAAAAGAATTAAAGAGTAGGAGTACTAGTTTTGATGATGTTTGTTATGGAATAGAGAGGTTTGTTCTGGGACTTGCTAAAAAGATTATTATTGCTAATCAAATGGGCAGGCTTGCAGATACTATATTTGCCTCTAATAATTTAACTAGTCCAATAGCTTTTCTTGGAGGCCTTGCTTATATGTTTCAAATATATTTTGATTTTTCAGCATATTCTGATATGGCAATAGGTATGGGAAGAATATTTGGATTTAGGTTTTTGGAAAACTTTAACTTTCCATATGTTTCTAAAAGTATAACTGAGTTTTGGAGACGCTGGCACATTTCTTTATCTACCTGGTTTAGGGATTATGTATATATTCCCCTTGGAGGTAATAGAAAGGGAGTAAAAAGACAAATTATAAATATGTTTATAGTTTGGACTTTAACAGGTTTTTGGCACGGTGCAGAGTGGAATTTCATCCTTTGGGGTGTATATTACTTTTTATTTTTAGTACTTGAAAAGTATGTTTTAAAAAAGTATTTAGATAAAATGCCAAATGTTGCAAGTCATATCTATACTTTGATAATAGTTTATATAGGATGGATTATATTTAGATGTGATAATTTAAACGATTTGATACTTTATTTAAAATCATTATTCTCATTTAATATTACAAGTATTTCTTTAAATGAACTTTCTGTATATATAGAAAGCTACTGGTTATATTTCATTCTTGCATTTTTATTTCAAACTCCACTTTATTACAAAATAATAGATAAAATAGATAAGATGAAGAATAGTAAATTAAAATCATGTCTTAATGTTATTCATTATCTTGGATTAATATTCATTTTCATTGTTACAATTATGTATTTAGCATATTCGAGTTATAATCCGTTTATTTATTTTAGATTTTAGAGGGGGGAGTTATTATGAATAAATGTATTAAAAAAATTTTTGTAATAGTTTTTTGTTTTATTTTAGGTTTTTTTATGCTAGTAACACTTTCTAATAATGAGATAGTAAGTGAAGTAGAAAGAAGAAAACTTACTACTTTTCCTAAGTTTAGTTTATCTAGTATTGTTTCTAAAAAGTATTATGATAATTTAACAAGTGCTTTTAGCGATCAACTTGCGTTTCGTAAGTATTTAGTAAAAGGATATTTTCTATTTAATTTTCAAAGATATTTTGGTGATGCTGTAATAGGACATGATAAACAGTTATATAGTCCTAGTCAAAGCGTTCCTTCGAGCACTTATTATAAAAAATTGAAGAATGTAATTAATCTTGTTAATGAAGAAAGTGAAAAGATAGATGCTAAGTTTATATTTTTATCTATTCCTAGAAAAGATGCTTATATGATAAATGAACTACCTAAAAATTATAATTCTAGTTTAGATATATATAATAAACAAGTAAAAGTAGTTAAGGAAAACTTAAGTAATGATATTATTTTTATAGATGCACTTGATGTTTTTAAAAGTAATAATATTTATAATTGTTATTATTCAAATGATCATCATATAACTCCAAGATGTGCTTATTTGCTTTATAATGAAATAAATAAATATACTGGTACTTTTTCTTATAATTTAGATGATGAGTTTGAAGTTAAGAAAACTATTGTAAATGGTGGTTATAGTAGACAGCTTGGTCAAACTATCAAATCAAGTCCTGAAGATTTATATTTGGTTCCAAAAAAATCTATTAATTATATAAGATATGAGAATGATAAACTAAGTAAAAAGAAAGTATTCGGCAAAGGTACTTCTTATGAAGATGCTTATATGGAAGGTGATATGGCTTATACTGTTATTGATACAGATAATGTTTTTGGTAAAAGTATTATGTTTGTAGGTTCATCATATACAAATATTTTAGAAGCTTTATCTGTTCCAAGTTATAGAAAAATAGTTAGTGTTGATTATAGACATAATAAGACTGGCAAAAGTATTAATGATTATGTTATGGAAAATAATATTGATTATGTAGTATTTGTACCTGGACAATCTACTAATGCTTATTCACTTAAACAAATAGAACTTCATTTAGGTCAATAAAAAAGACTTTGAAAAAAATCAAAGTCTTTTCTTTTGCTATTATCTATTGTAGTATTCAATTATTAATGCTTCATTAATTTCTGGATTAAGTTCACTTCTTTCAGGAAGTCTAACAAAAGTACCAGCGTTCTTTTTATCATCAAATGTTACAAATTCAACTCTCTTAACTACTTTAGATAAAGCTTCTTTAACAGCTTTATGATCTTGTGATTGTTCTTTTAAAGCTATTACGTCACCAGGTTTACATCTGTATGAAGGTATATTAACCTTTTTACCATTAACAGTAATGTGTCCATGATTAACAAGTTGACGTGATGCTCTTCTTGTGGATCCAAATCCTATACGGTAAACTAAGTTATCAAGTCTAGATTCAAGAAGTTTAAGTAAGTTTTCACCATGAATGCCTTGCATTTTACCAGCTTCTTTGTATGTTTTAGCAAATTGTCTTTCGTTAAGTCCATACATGAATCTTACTTTTTGTTTTTCTTTTAATTGAACTCCGTAAGTAGAAGGTCTTCTTTTTCTGTCTGCTCCATGTGCTCCTGGACCATATGGTTTACGAGCTAGTTCTTTACCATTTTCAAGTAATGAAAAACCAGTACGACGAGCTTGTTTGTAACTTGAGCCTGTGTATCTTGACATTTTTTATCTCCTTTCAAAGTTTATTTCATAAACATTGAAATTGTCTTTACTGTTTTAAAGGGTGTTTATTTTATGCTTTCACCAAGCAGCAGGCTACTTACTTTTTTTATAAACGCATTTCAAAACATAAAGATTTGCTGCTTCAATGTATATGCAGTAATAATTATATATATTTATATGATAAAAGTCAAGGAAAAATTACGTTTGACTAATACTTTTTGGGATGTTAAGATAAGAAAAAAGGTGATTGTATGATTTATGTTGTAGTGGGTCCTACGGGGGTAGGTAAAACAAAACTTAGTGTAATGTTAGCTAAAAAGCTTAAGGCAATAGTTATAAATGCTGATAGTATGCAAGTTTATAAAGAACTAAATGTTGGCACTGCTAAAATAAAGGAAGAAGAAAAAGAAGGAGTTCCTCATTATTTATTTGATATAAAGAATATTAATGAAGAATATAATGCGTTTTTGTATCAAGCTGATGGAAGAAGACTTTTAGATAAGTATAAAGATAGAAATATCATTATTGTAGGAGGAACTGGACTTTATATTAAAGCACTTTTATATGATTATAAATTTGAAAATGCTGGTGATATAAATAAACCTTTATATAATTTTAAGATTATTGGTCTTAGGCGTGATAGAAATAAGTTATATGACATAATTAATAAAAGAGTTGATATGATGATAGAAGATGGTCTTATTGATGAGGCCAAAGAACTATATGATAACAAAATAGATTCTAGAGCACTTAAGACAGCGATAGGTTATAAAGAATTATTTATGTATTTCGATGGTAATATTTCTTTAGAAGATGCAATAGATAAAATAAAGCAAAATTCTAGACATTATGCTAAAAGACAATACACTTTTTTTAATAACCAATTTGATAATATTACTTGGTATGATGTTGATAAAGTATCATTTGATGAAATAGTTTCAAAAGTAACAATGTAAACATAGTAAAAATTGTTCTTTTTTCTTGCTTAAGAATATCATATTTTGGTATACTATTTTTAGTTAAGGAAGTGAATATGAAATGCGCTTAAATTTGGGAGTAATTTTCGGAGGAAAAAGTGTAGAACATGAAATAAGTATTATATCTGCAGTAGAAGTAATGGCAAATATTGATTCTAATAAATATAAAGTAATACCTATTTATATTGATAAAGAAAATAATTGGTATACAGGAGCTCATTTAAAAGATATATTACATTATAGAGACATTGATTTAGTAAAAAGGTATGCTAAGAAGGTATCTCTTGTAAAGAGGGGTAAATCATTTATTCTTGAATCACAAGGATTTTTTAAGAAAAATTTATTTGTCATAGATATGGTTTTACCTATAGGACATGGTGCGTTTGTTGAAGATGGCTCTTTACAAGGATATTTAAATATGCTTGGTGTACCATATGTAGGGTCTAGTGTTTTGGGAGCTGCGATTGGTCAAGATAAGGTAATCCAAAAAGATTTGTTTAAACAAAATGGTATTCCAGTATGTAATTATGTATGGTTCTATGATTATGAATTTGAAAAGAATAAAAAGGATGTGCTTGCTAAAATAAAAGAACTTAAATATCCTTTATATGTAAAACCTGCATCTCTTGGTTCATCAATTGGAATAACTTTAGTAAAAGATGAAAAGGATTTAACTAAAGCAATAAAAGAAGCTATCAAGTTTGATAGAAAAGTAATCGTTGAAGAGCAAGTTAAAAATGTAAAAGAGATAAATATAAGTGTTATGGGTAATTATGAAAAACAATCCGTTTCTGAAGTAGAAGAAATAAATACTAGTGATGAGTTTTATTCATTTAAAGAAAAATATGTAGAAGGTTATACTAAGACTAAAGGTAAAGATAAGAAACAAAAGAGTAAACCACTTATTTCAAAAGAAATGGTTGAAGATATGAAAACATATGCTATAAAAGCATTTAAAATTGTTAATGCCAGTGGTGTTTCAAGAATAGATTTCTTAGTAGATGATAAAAATAAAAGGTTATATGTTAATGAAATTAATACTATTCCTGGAGATTTATCAGCTTATTTATGGATGGCTAAGAAAACAACTCAGCAAGAATTAATTGATAATTTAATTAATTTAGCAGTTTTGGAACAAAAGAAAAAAGAAGAAACAGTTTATGCTTTCCCTGGTAATTTGCTTGAAAAATACGATATTTTAGATGGTGAAAAATTACACAAAAAAGAAAAAAGTGAAGAATCTAAAAAATAATAAAGTAATAAAACATGAAATAATTGCTATTTCATGTTTTTGATTTCTATTTTATCTCCGATACTAATATTAGATGTGCTTTTTAAAGGCATTTCTAAAGTATAATATCCTTTTTTTATAATTATTCTTCTTGGTTTAACATTTTTTTCTAGATATGTTACACAATAATTTTTATCAAGAATGCATACATCAATACTTTGTTTCATAAAATATGTATGAATACTGGAACATTTTGGAAACAGGTAAATAGAAATAATTGGTTCTTTTTTGAACATAAGTCCTTTTAACCTTTTAAGAAAAGTATTCATAAGTAAAACATTATACTTTTTATTGTTTATTATGATATACATAAAACCACCTATATTAATTGTAACTTAATTTTATATAAATTTGTAGAATTTTTTCAAAAAAATGAAAAATGCTATTGATTTTTAAGAGTTTATTGTGATATTATATATGAGTAGTTGAGATGGACCCTTAGCTCAGTTGGTCAGAGCACCCGGCTCATAACCGGGTTGTCGTAGGTTCGAGCCCTACAGGGTCCACCATTACATGCGGGCGTGGCGGAATTGGCAGACGCACTAGACTTAGGATCTAGCGGAATTTTCCATGGGGGTTCAAGTCCCTTCGCCCGCACCAAGATAAATGTTAATAGGCGAGTGCCTATTTTTTTTATGTCCGACAACCTGGCTATGAGCATATACTAAGACCTAGTAAAAAAACTTGATTTTTTGTATAATGTAAAATTTCGTTATTAATAATGAATATGAATTTCATTTTATTATTATGAAACTTTACAAATAATCCATACTGTATCTATTAATAATTATAATTACTCATTTGCATATATTGTTATGTTATGTTAGTATTGCCTTGCTGATACGAAAATGTTTTTGTGTATATATGACTTAAACGATAATTTATTAGAAAGAAAATCTTTTGTTTACATAGATTCTTTATATAACCATTTGTGTTTGAAATTAAAAAAATTGGCAACCATTAAAGCATTTAAAAAGAAGACTGATAATTATAATAGTTTTAGATATTACTATATTGCTATATATAAGCTTATTAGTTTTGAAAGATTTATAGTTCTGTTACAAAATGGTTATATTAATGCCTCTATTATTGCTAGAATGAATAAAAGTGGTGTAGATGTTGCTAGATATAGAAATAAGAATTTAGTTTTTAGTATAAATAAAAAGAATATCAATTTGTTATTTGAAAAAGTGTATAGTTATAATTGCGATTATCCTAGATAAGATATATTTATATATTTAAAGTGTAAAGTTGTGTTATCTAGTTTGAAATTATTTTTCATTTATCTTATAATTAATATGGTGATAGAATGAACGAAAATATAATAAAACAAATGACAAATAGTTTAAATGTAAGAGAAAATCAAGTAAAGAATACGCTTCATCTTTTAGAAGAAGGTAATACAATACCATTTATAGCAAGATACAGAAAAGAGGCTACAAATGGACTTAATGAGGTACAAATAAAAGAAATTGCCGATGTTTATAATTATGAAGTTAATCTTTTAAAGAGAAAAGAAGATGTTATTAGATTAATAGACGAAAAAGGACTTTTGACTCTTGATTTAAAGCAAAGAATACTTAGTTGTTCTAAACTTGTTGAAGTTGAAGATTTATATCGTCCATATAAAGAAAAGAAAAAAACTAAGGCAACTGAAGCTATAGCAAATGGTCTTGAAGGCCTTGCGAAAATAATACTTAGTTTTCCGATTGGTAAAACGCCTTTAGAGATTGCTTCTTCTTTTAAATGTAAAATTGAAGATAATGATAAAAAACTTGAGGGTGCTTCATATATAATTGCTGAATATATTTCTGATAATGCTTATTATAGAAAGTATATTAGAGGCTTTTTCTTTAGAAATGGTGTTGTTAGTTCAAAACTAAAAAAAGGTAAAGATAAGGAAGATGAAAATAGGATTTATGAGATGTACTATTCTTTTGAAGAACCTGTAAAATTTATAAAACCTCATAGAGTGCTTGCTCTTAATCGTGGCGAAAAAGAAGGAATTTTATCTGTTTCTTTGAAGATTGATAATGAAGCAATAGAAAAGTATCTTGAAGATAAAATAATAAAAAACAAAGATTCTTTAGTTTGTGATTTAGTTAAAGTTGCTATTAAAGATAGTTTAAAAAGGCTTATTCTTCCTTCGGTAGAAAGAGAAGTAAGAAGTGAGCTTACTGATAAAGCAAGTGAAGTATCAATAGAAAACTTTTCTGAAAACTTAAAAAATTTACTTTTAACACCTCCGATGAAGGAGATTACTGTATTAGGATTTGATCCAGCTTTTAGGACAGGTTGTAAACTTGCAGTTCTTGATAAAACAGGGAAAGTATTGGATATAAGCGTGATATATCCTCATGAACCTCAAAAGGAAGTAGAAAAATCTAGAAAACATATTCTTGATTTAATAAATAAGTTTCATATTGATGTAATAGCAATTGGAAATGGTACAGCTTCTCGTGAAAGTGAAGCATTTATATCTGATACGATAAAAGGTACAAACGTTAAGTATATAATTGTTAATGAAGCAGGTGCCAGTGTTTATTCAGCTTCAAATCTTGCTATAAAAGAGTTTCCAGATTTAAATGTATCGGAACGTAGTGCAATAAGTATTGGAAGAAGACTTCAAGATCCTTTATCGGAACTTGTAAAGATAGATCCTAAGTCTATAGGAGTAGGGCTTTATCAGCATGATGTAAAACAAAAAGAACTTTCTGAAGCTTTAGACTTCGTAGTTCAAACGATAGTTAATCAGGTTGGAGTAAATATTAATACTGCTTCTAAAAGTATTCTTTCATATTTATCAGGGCTAACTTCTAAAACAATAGATAAAATTATAGAAATTCGCGAGAAACTTGGAAAATATACAAGTAGGGAACAAATAAAGAAAAGTGCTAAGTTATCAGATAAGGTATATGAACAAGCAATAGGATTTATTAGAATAAATGATGGTATTAATCCACTTGATAAGACTGCAATCCATCCTGAAAGTTATGATAAAACTTATAAAATTCTTGAAATGATTGGCTCAAATACTTCTGAGCTTGGAACAGATACTTTAAAGCAAAAACTAAAAACTATTGATAAAGATAAACTAAAAAATGAACTTGGTGTTGATGTTTATACTCTTGAAGATATAATTACAAACTTGGAAAAACCTTTACTAGATCCTCGTGATGAACTTGTTAAACCTATTTTAAAAAGTGATATTTTAACTATCGATAATTTAAAACCTGGTATGAGTTTGGAAGGAACTGTCAGAAATGTTGTAGACTTTGGAGCCTTTGTTGATATTGGCCTTAAAAACGATGGGCTTATTCACATTTCTAATATGAGTAATTCTTATGTAAAGCATCCTAGTGATATTTTGCAAGTTGGAGATATAATAAAATGTAAAGTACTTGAAATAAATAAGGAAAAAAACAAGGTTGCATTAACATTAAAAGACAACATTATATAAAAAATGCATATAATGTATTAGGTGATTGCCGTGTCTTTAGAAAACTTTAAAAAGTTTGTTAAAACTAAACCAGCTCTTGCAAACTATGTAACAAATGGAGAAGCAACTTGGCAAAAGTTTTATGATATGTATGAATTATATGGAGAATCATCTCCAGTTTGGGATAAGTATTTAACTAGTGCTAATACAATAACTCTTAAGGATGTGTTTGGAATGATAAAGAATATTGATGTGACCGAAGTACAAAATTCTATAAACTCTCTTCAAAAGGGTATTAGTTATATTGAGGAATTAGTTAGATCTAAAGAAAAAGAGATTCCTGTTAGAAAGAGTACATATGAAGCAAGACCTTTATATAGATATTTTGATGACTAATGAATTTAAATTTACAATATAGGATCAAATCTAATCCAAATTATATAAGATTCTTAAGGGAAAATTCCTTATGGTATAAATACTTAAATAGAAGCCCAAATTACTTTGCACAGTTTGAGAATGAAATGAAAGTAAAGTATAAGTTAACTTCGAAGGATAAGCTAGACAGATTCTCAGAAAATATTGATAGAGTATCACAATTAATTGACATATTTTCTTGAAAATATGTCTTTTTTTTATAAGAAAAGTTTGTTATAATTTTAGTATAGGTGATTTTATGAATAATAAAGGATTTGCTGTTAGCTCTATTATTTATGTATCAGTAGTATTATTATCACTAGTAATGTTAACAGCACTTGCGATAGAAAAGAATAAATATATAGATCAAAAAAAACTTGTAAATAATATAAATCAAAATCTATCTACTTGTTTAAAGGAGGGAACATGTTAATGAATAAAAAAGGATTTACTCTTATAGAACTTCTTGCTACTATAGTAATACTTTCTGTTATTGTAATGATAACTACTCCAAATGTTATGAACTTGGTAGATAATAGTAAAAAGACACTTTTTATAGATGATGCAAGAGAGTTTGCTTCAAAAGCAATATATTTATATAGTCAAGAGCAATATAAAAATGATGAAAAATATTTTGAAAAACTAGATTATGGTACATATAAAGTATATTTAAAAAATATAGATTCCCTTAAAGAAAAAAAAGATTCATATGGTAATAAGTATAATTTCGGTTCTAGTTATGTTACCATTTCGGAACCCTTAAGTGAAGAGGGGTTAAATGAAAGAGAAGTTAGAATATATATAGAATCGTGTGATAATAATGGAAAATGTCATTATATATGTAATGAAAGTATATATGATTTAAATAATAATTCTATAAAGAAATCTTGTGGTTAATAGAAAAGCTTTTCTTTTTTTGTAGTAAAAGAGGTGATAGCAATGGCTAATAATAAAGATAGAAATATTTATATGAATGATGGTATAGAAACTGTTGGTGATGGTTTAGATGATGGTCAAGCAAATCAAGCAAAAAGTGTTAATTCTCCAATTCCTAGAGTTAGTACTCTACCAACTGGCAATCCTAATAATGATATGGCTAGGGGAGTTGGAAAAAGAATTGGTGATGATTTGCATTCAAATAGTAAAAATAATGGTATTTCTGCTGCTGATAATAATGAAATAGTGAAGAAAGATAATAATGCACCACAAAATAGTGTTGGTAACCCTGCTACTGGTACTGTTAAAACAAGTAATAATAATGATTTTGATAAAAAAAGAAATGATATTGGTTCTGATAGAAAAAGTGTTAGCATTAGTAATTCTTCTAATGGGACTGAGTCTAATGTGCTCACTAAAATAGGCAATAGATTATCTAATTCGAGATTGGCTATTACTGCAAAAAGTGGCTTGTCTAAAATAGGACTTGGTGAAAAGGAAGGTTTGGAAAAAAAAGAAAACGATAATGAAGAAAATTCTGATGGTGATTCTCATAATCAAACACAGAATAGTGAAAATATGGGATTACAATTAGTTAAATTTAAAATTAGTGCTTCTTTTTTATCGATTGCATTTATTCTTTTATTACTTTTTCTTTTATTCATTATCATTTTTACTGCTTTATTAGCAGTTTTTGAGGATGATGAAAACTCAATGTGTGGGAAATATGGTAGTTATTCAGGCTCTGGAGATGTTTTGGAATTTATGTGTGGAATGCAAAGCCCTGTTAAGGATTATGTTGTTACCAGTAAATTTGGTTATAATGTTGATGATGTGCATTCTGGTAGACTTCATGCTGGTATAGATTTAGGTGTTTCAACTGGGACTCCAGTTTATGCTGCACAAAGTGGTACAGTTGTTGGTACAGACACAAGTAGTGGATATGGACATGATGTTGTAATTGATCATGGCGGTGGTATATTTACTAGGTTTGCCCATAATTCTAAATTACTTGTTTCAAAAGGTGATATAGTTACTCAAGGACAACAAATTGCAGAAGCAGGCAGTACGGGTCATTCAACTGGGCCACATGGACATTTTGAAATAATGAAAACAACTCTTAAAGATCTTTTCTCTGGTTACCAAGATCTTAATGCTTATTTCGTAGATAATGACAATTTTATGAAATCTTGTGGTTCAAGTGCCACTGTTAATGTTGCAAACTATGCAACTGGAGTTACATCAACTCAAGAATCTTATAGTTCATTAAAAACTTTAAAGACATTATCTAAAAGCACAGGAACTACTAAATCAATTAGCGTGTCTGGGCGAAATCCTCAATCGTTTGCTTATAATAACGGATTTTATTATGTGCAATGGATAGCATCAGGTTCTAATGGTAAAGATGGTTATATTTATAAATATGATAGTGATATGAAGAAAAAATATTCATCATCAAGTATTCAAGCAGTTGGTCATGGTAATGGAATGACTTTTTCTACTAAAAACAATAAATTATATTCTGTTACAGTTTCAGGAATTCGTGATAATAAGATAGCTAAGATAATTGATCCAGATAGTTTACAGATTAATAATAGCAAAAGCTTGGGACATGGTACTTCTGGAATAGCTTATGACAGGATAACTAATAGATTTATTACTTCTTCTGGCGCTTATGATGGTGGTGCTTCGAGTACAGGGTATTTATATGTTTATAACTCTGATTTATCTAAACAAGTAGGGGCTAAGTCTATTGCTAAGAAGCGTTGGAAAACACCTGGTGATATTGCTGCATATGGTGGCATAATATATGTAACTATTTCTTCATATGGTACAAGTGGTAGTGGTAATTACATAGATATGTATAATGAAGATAATGGAGATTATCTAGGAAGTTATAGTGCTCCTTATAGTGAACTTGAAGGTATTGATATAAATGATAAAGGAGAAATAGTTTTATTGTTTCATTCATCTGATTTTATACAATTTACAGGAATTAAAGCTAATATTATAAATGGTAGTAGTGATTCTAGTAATACTTCTAGTGGTAATCAGTGTTGTGTTACTACTGTTACTAGTTCTGGTGGTGGTAATTATTGCCCAAATGGTATTACAGTAACTGGAAAATACGCTGGTACATATGAATTAGATGATTATATTGAAAGAGTTGTTACTGCTGAAAATGGTGGAGCACATCCTGAGGCACTTAAAGCATTAGCGGTTGCTGCTAGAACTTATGCGTTAAATAAAACAGATAACTGTAAAAATAGTATTGAAAACAGTACTTCTTCACAAGTAATGGCAGAAAAAGCATCAGATAGAGTTAAAGACGCTTTAGCGAATGTAAAAGGTTCAATAATGCTATATAATGGAAAATATTTTTCAGCACAGTATAGTAGTTTTTATGGTAGTTGCAACGGAACGCAATGTACTAGTACTTTTATTAAAACTCCATCAGACGAAAAAGCAACATTTACAATGCCTTATACGTATTTAACAACAGCAGCTAATGCTGGTCATGAATATGGTTTAAGTCAGAATGGTTCTCATTATATGGCTACTGTTCAAGGTAAAACTTATGATGAAATACTTAGATTCTTCTATGCTGATGGTATAGAAATAACAGGTGCTTCTGGTAATTCTTGTTCTTTAGGAGGAAGTGGAACATTCCAAGGTGGTAAGATTTGGGATTATAGTCAAGCAGATTATGATGATCCATATTGTGGAGGTACTATTGCAACACATGGTTGTGGACCAACTTCTATGGCTATAGTAGTATCAACACTTTTGAATGAGAAGCATGATCCTTCAGAACTTGCAAAAGCATCAAGTGTTTGCTCTACTGATAAACATACATATTTTACTGAGGCTGCTAAAAAGTATGGCTTAAAAGCTGTTACTACTAAAGAACATGAGGAAGTTATGACTGCTCTTAATCGAGGTGATTCCTTAGTTATTGCCAATGTTACTAATGCGACAGTGGATGGTCTTAATAATTTTTGGACTGAAGAAGGACACTATATAGTACTGGCAGGACATTCTGGAAGAGATGTATGGGTTCAAGATCCTAACAAAGGTATAGCAGGTGTTAATAGAGCAAATACTAAAGGTGATGGTGTTTATAATTTTGATAAATATATAAAGCCAGCAGCTACAGTAGGGTATATTATTATTAAAAAAGCTTAAGGAGGCAAACATGAAGAGAATTTTTGGGTTATTAATTGTAATTTTCTTTTTGACAGGCTGTAGTGCTACTGTGAATGTTTCTATTGATAAAGATACTGTTTCAGAGACAGTACGTGTTTCTGAACAGAATGTAAATAAATACAATCAAATTAAAAATTGGGGTGGTTTTCCTGTACCATTATATTATGATCAAGAACTTGATGCACCTTTATGGATGCCTAACAGGAATAAGGAAGCTGGAGTTCCGTATTATAATGTTTCTTTTGATCAGGCTACTAAGACATTAGTTGCATCTGGTAAGTTTTCCAAAAATCAACATAATCGTTCTTCAATTGTTAGAAGATGTTTCAAACTGTATAATGTTATTTCTGAAGGAGATAAAACTATTTTTTCTACTAGTAATGGTTTAATTTGTGCTTTTAAAAATTTTGATATTGTAGTTAATACTCCATATACTGTTGTTGCTAATAATGCTAGTAAAGTTGATACTGATACTAATACTTATACTTGGAGTGTTAATGATTCAAATGCTAATGATATTGGTGTATATTTAGAAATTGATTTTTCTAAAAAATATAATGAAACTGAAACTAATTATGGTGACAACAATGAAACTTCGAATCAACAAAAAGGTGAGAATACTAGTAGTACTTTAATATATATATTTATTATTGTTTCTATTATTATACTTGCTGTTGGAGGAATTTACTTATACAGAAGAAAACAAAAAGTTTCAAGTTTGTAGGAGGTCTTATGAAAACTAGATATTTATTTTTAATAATTTTTATATTACTGTGTTCTATATTTAGTAACGTAGATGCTAGTAGTATTGATTATAATTTACGTATAGATAACTCTTTGCACTTTTATGAGACTATTACATATAATGTTGATAAAAAAGATGTAAAAAAAGATGGTAATTATAGTTTTCTAACTTCTATAGTAAACGATCCTATATATTTTGATTTAAATGAGGAAATCAAATATGATAAAAATAAAAAGGATATTACTAATGGTTATCTTGTAACACTTAAAAATGATTATTCGTATTTGTTTTTATCTAAAAGCAGAATAATTAATGAGTGTTTTGTCAATAAGAGATTTGATAATAACAATAATTATATTTCATTTGTGGCTTCTGATTTTTATTGTTTACATAGAGCTGATAATATAAAAGTGTCTATTAATACTGATTTAACAGTGTTAAGTTCGAATGCAAATTCTAGTGAAAACAACACTTATACATGGGATAATATAACTGATAATTTTACTGTAAACTTTAAAATTAAAGTTCCTAATATTGAAAGTGAGCCCATGGATGATATTAATAATACTGAAGATGGTAATGATGCTTCTGCTGTTGATGATAATGATTCACAAAATAAGGAAACTGAAAGAGAAAATCATCATATTAATAAATATGTTGCTCTTGGAATAGTTGGACTTGTACTAATTACAGGTTTGGGAGCAGTAATAGTTTTAAAAAGTAGAAGCAATAGTTTAAATAAAATTTAGTATAAAAAAGATAAATTCTTCCACAATATAGGTGGGAGGATTTTTTATGAAAAAAATATTAATTTATTTATCATGTATTATGATTGTTATATTACTTTCTGGGTGCACAATGGATAATACACCAACAAAAAAAGTAGAAAACTTTGTAGATAATTATACATCTGGGAGTGATACTGTGTTAAACCAACTTAAAGAAATGGTAGATTCTGATTCTATGATGGATGATAATCAAAGAAATACATACTCTGATATAATGAAAAGACAATATAAAGATATGACTTACGAAATAAAAGATGAAACCATTAATGGTGATAATGCTACTGTTACGGCAGAGATTGAAGTATATGATTATTACAAAGCAAATAAAGATGCTGAAACTTATTATAATAATAATCCAGATGAGTTTAAAAGTGATGATAATGAAGGTTTGGTAGATAAAGTAAAAGATGCTGCTTTAGATGCAGTGGATGGTGCTAAGGATGCAGTAGAAAATGGAAATAATAACGATAATAATACAAATGGTAATAGTTCTGATTCAAAATACTTAGAGTATAGACTAAATCAGTTAACTAATACTAAAGATAGAGTAAAATATACAGTTGATTTTACTCTAACTAAAGTAGATGGTAAATGGAAATTAAATGATATCGATGATGCTACAAGACAAAAAATACATGGTTTATATGAACATTAGGACTTGTGTCCTTTTTATTTGTCTATAAATTTGTAATAGTATTCGTCGAAAGTTAAATCTGGATAATTGTCATGCATATCTTTAGCTACTTTTATTCCTACATATCTATAATGCCATGATTCGTAAATAAATCCATGAATATTTTCTTTACCTTTTGGATACCTAAGAATAAATCCATATTTATAAGAATTATTTTGCATCCATCTAAAAGATGGTGTGTTTTCAAAATTTAGCATATTACCACTTTTGGTAGAACTTACATCAATTGTAAGACCTGTTTGGTGTTCAGAATGACCTGGTCGTGCGGTATCGCTATCTGCTTTTTCTTTACTAGTTTGTTTTATAGCATTACTATAAATACTTTCTTGTTTTTCATATGATCTATAGCCACTTTGTCCATATACTGGTGTTTTATTTTCTATTGAATCATGACTTAATCTTTCAAACATTATTTTTGCTTCTTTTTTTAACATTTTTGTATTTTGATTACCATTTATAAAGTATTCATTACTTATTTCTTCCAAATCGTTTGGTTCATAATGTTTGTCTAGTCTTAGATATTTATTAACTAGTACTAAATTATCTTTTCTTATGTCACTACTTTTAATATAACTATAAAAACCATAATCCAGTCCTATATTTACATGTGTTACTACATCTTCATAGCTGAGTTCTTTATTCTTTTCATAATATCTTATATATCTTTCTGTATTTTCTTTTTTAAATGATTTTACTTTTTTAAATGGAGCATAGCTATTAATAACTTCTACATTATCTTTAGAAATTAGTCTTTTTTCATATATTTTTGTTACGGAGAATAGAAGTATTCCAAAGATAACTAAAAATAATATAACTATTAATCTTTTCTTATTACTAATAAAAATCACCTCTTTTTAAACTACTTAATACTATTCATAAAAACATGAAATATAGTATTCTTTTTTTGATAAATTTCTCATAACTATTAATAGGTGATTAAATGAAAAAGTTTTTTATATTGTTTTTAATTATGACTATTTTTGTACCTAGTGTAGTTATAGCAAATGATGGTGATTTTACTTCGAATGCTAGTTCTTCTATTCTAATGGATTATGATACCAAGGAAGTATTATATGGAAAAGATGAAAATAAAAGAACAAGTGTAGCATCTCTTACTAAGATGATGGGGCTTATTCTTATATTTGAAAAGATTGATGAGGGTTCACTTAAAACAAATGAAATAATTACAGTAAGTAAAAATGCTAAAGAAATGGGTGGTACTCAAATATGGCTTGAGGAAGGAGAAAAGATTTCAGTAAATGATCTTTTAAAGGGTATTACTATGGCAAGTGCTAATGATGCAATGGTTGCTATGGCAGAACGTATAAGTGGAACTGAAGCAGCTTTTGTCAAAAAAATGAATGAAAAAGCTAAACAATTAGGACTAAAGAATACAAATTTTGTAAACTCAACAGGGTTTGATGAAGAAGGGGCTTACTCTAGTGCTTTTGATATGGCTATAATTGCTTCTGAACTTTTAAAACATGAGAAAATACTTGATTATACTAGTAAATATGAAAGTTATATAAGAGAAAATACTAATAATAAAACATGGATTACTAATACTAATAAACTGGTTAACTATTACAAAGGTTGTGATGGTTTAAAAACTGGATATACTGATAATGCAGGATCATCACTCGCAGTAACTGCTAAAAGAGAGGGTTTAAGATTAATAGCGATTACATTTGGATATAAAAATACAAGTACTCGTAATCGTGAAGCAGTATCATTACTTGATTATGGATTTAGTCAGTATGCTAGTAAAACTATTTTAGAGAAAGGTAAAATAGTAAAACAAATAAATCTTGCTAAAGCAGACAAGAACAGAATAAATTTAATTTTAAAAGAAAACGCAAATGTTGTAACTAGAGTAGGGGCTAATTCTAAAACTTATACATATAGTATTAAATTAAATGATATAAGTTATCCAATAAAAAAAGGAGATACAATTGGTAAATTATATTTAAAGGATGGCTCAAAAATAGTAAAAGATGTAGATCTAGTATCAGATGCAGATATTAGAAAAGCAGGACTATTTAAGCAGTATTTTGGGGTTATCTCTGATATGTTTTCCGGTAATGTTTATTAAAAAAACTAAGTCTATTTTTTAAAAATAGGCTTAGTAAATTCTTTTGTTATAATACTATTATCATTAACTATTAAAGAGTAAATTAAACTTGTTCTTTTTTCTATATCTAAAAGAGGGCTACTTATATCTTTATATTTTGTTATTAAAGGAACACTGGTTTCTTTTTTTATTTTATTTAAATATTTTTTTCCGTTAGCATTAAACCCTAATACTCTTATATAATCTATTTCTAGTGAAGCTTCTTCTTTTTTTAAATCAGTTAAAATATGAATGAACATTCTATTTATTTTGTTATAAGTATATCTTTTTGTTTTAATGTTTTTGATGAGATTTTCTGTATTATTAGAGTTATTTATTGCTTTTAATACTCTTCCTTCGATACCTTCATCAACAGTTAGAATAGTGTTTAACTCTTTTGAACTTGTTATAATTTTGTATTTTAATAGTTTGAAATAATCTGTGTTTTTATATAAAATATTTTCGTTATAAGTAATATAGTCTTTTACTGATTCATTGCTTTTTAACATATTTCTAATTTCACTAGCACTAAGTATATTACCAGTATTGTTTCCATGATAATTATTAGTTCTTTTTATTGATAAGGGTTCTATATTATATTTATTTTTAATTATTTCTTTAATGTAACTTATTGCTAACAAATCATTGGGATTATCTATTTTATCTAAACTAAAGCTTTTTAAAGCAAGTGATAAACTAGTAGGATAGTTATTTCCTTCGTCAATATACTTTTTTACTTCTTTTTCAAATCTCGGATTGTTTATTTGAATTCTTGCAATATTTTTTAGCTTTTCTATATCATTACATTCGCTTCCGAATATTACTTTGTTTACTTTTAAACTGTTTAATATTTTTAAAGCAGCATATGCAAATTTATCTGCACTTTGAGTTGCATATACAAATGGAAGTTCTACTACTAAATCAACATTGTTATTTAAAGCTATTTCTGTTTTATCCCATTTATTAAGTACACTCACTTCACCACGCTGTGTAAATGGTCCTGATACACAAGCAATAATAATTGATTCTGGGTACATTTCTTTTGTTTTTTTTATATGATAAATATGTCCTTTATGAAAAGGGTTATATTCACATATTATTCCAATTATGTCCATCTAAATCACCAAAGATATTATACTATAAATAATTAAGACTAGCAATTTTTATAAAATTTAAAACATAAGTTTTTCTATTTTGTTCTATTTTTATTCTTTCTAAATATATTTTTTAGTAAGGAGGGAATTTATGAGACAAACTATACCTTTTAAAAAAGATATAACTTTTAAAACTAAAATTGGTGAGATAACTGCAATCAGTTTAGATAATGATTTAATGCTTAAGGGAGAAGATTTAATAAGTGGTAATTTTTATATAAGTGGTACTTATAAAATGTTAGAGACTTCTACAATTCTTGAGAATTATAGTTATAAAATACCATGTGAAATTGCTATAAGTGAAGATTATGATACTTTTGATGCTACGGTAGATATAGATGATTTTTATTATGAAATTATTGACGATGAAATACTTAGAGTTAATATAGTAGTGGCTATAGATAATTTAAAAAAGAAAGAAGAGAGCGAAGAGTCATTACCCCAAAAAGTTGAGCCTGAAGAAATAGAAATACTTGATGATGAGGAAGAAGAGCGATGTTATGAGGAAGAAAGTGGAGAATTAAATAAGCAGGATTTTAATGACGATTTAAGTAATGTTCAAGAACTTGAAGAAGAAAAAGATGTTAAGGGGGAAAATGTGGTAAAGGAAGAAAAAAGTGCTCTTTTGGAGGAAAAACGTAATATGTCTTTTTTAGAAGTAAAAGAAACAGTAAAAAATGAAAATGATACTTATTTAACATATAAAGTCTATATTTTTAAAGATGGAGATAGTATAGAAAACATATTAGAAAAGTATCAAATAACTAAAGATGATCTTGCTGATTATAATAATTTAGAAGATATTGTTCCAGGTTCCAAACTTGTAATACCTAGTTCTAATGCTGAGTTATAAGTTTTTTAAAGATAACGGCCTTGCTTTTAACAATATTAAAAAAATAAATAATTCATATATCATAAGTAATGATAATTATAAATATGTTGTAAAGGAAAAGAAAAGTAATTTAGATAAAAAGTTTAATTATTTACTATCAAGAAGTTTTAACCAATTTCCTAAGAAATTTACCTTTGATAAATATGATATATATAATTATATTGAAGATAAAAATATTTCTGATGAAGAAAGATTATATGAAATTACAAATCTAATAAGTTTGCTACATACTAAAACTACTAGATATAGAAATACTTGTTTGGATGATTATAAAATAATATATGAAAAAATACTAAAAAAACTTGATTATTTAAATAATTACTATTCTTCTTTAAATGACTTAATAGATAATGAAATATATATGGCTCCGTCACATTATTTACTTGTTTTAAATATATCTAAGATTTATAGTGCCCTTATATTTTGTAGAAGTGAACTTGATAACTGGTATGAATTGATTAAGAATAGTACTAGACAACGAGTAGCATTTATTCATAATAATTTAGACCTTGATCATTTGTTATATGATGATAGAGCTTATTTAATTAGTTGGGATAAGTCAAAAGTTGATTTGCCTATATATGATTTGGTACATTTATATGAAAGATATTATAAAAAAACTGATTTTGAAATACTTTTTAATATTTATCAAAAAAAGTATCCATTAAATAAAGAAGAATTAAAGTTATTCTTTATTATGATATCTATACCAAAAAAGATAGAGTTTTTAAATGATGAATCTCAAAATATTAAAAATGTTAGAGATTTAATTGAATCTTTAAATAAAGGTGATGAGTTAATTAGACCATATTATAAAAAAATAGATAATAAATAAAAATAGAAAAGATGATTCTTTTCTATTTTATATATTTATAATAATTTTTTTCTAATATTAAACTTGAAGCATTAGTTTTATTAAATACTTCTTTTTGTTTTTCTTTTATATAAGTATTTGATACTGTTTTTGATCCTTGCCATTTATTATTTTTTTCATTATAGAATCCTTCTTTTATTATGAAACTTCGGTCATTAAATATTACAATTCCTTCAGAATCACTCATTATGTCTTTACCAATAATTAATCTAGAATCATAGTTTATTCCAAACATATTTAGTAGAGTAGGAAGTACATCTATATTGGAGGCATATTTATCTACTATTTTTGCTTTTATACTTGGATTATAAATAATAAGATTTGATTTGTGTTTTGCATATGGAGTATCAAGATTTCTTAACTCGCTATATTCTTTTTTAGACAATCCGTATGGATAGTGATCTGGTACTAAAACAATAACAGTGTCACTTAATATATTTTGGTTTTCTAGGTTTTGTAATAAATGTTCTAGAGCTTTATCTAGGTCAATATTAGCACTTAGATAAGCTTTTGTAGCTTCGCTATAATTTAAATCTTTTACTTTTTCTTGATACTTTTTAGCCATATCATTATTAGTAAAATTGTGATATAAATGTCCGCTTATAGACATATAATATGTATGAAATTTATTACTATCTTTATAATCTTTAAATGTTTCTGTAATCATTTCATCATCACTTTGTGGCCACAGATTACAATTTATATAGTTTTCTAGTCCGTTTCCACAGGCTTTAAAACTATATCCTAGGTTTGGCATTATTTCATTTCTTTGATAGAAAGTATAAATACCATTATGATAGCTATTTAAACTATAATTATTATTTTTAAACACATTCGCATAAGTATATGGAAAACTTTTTCCTAATGTATCCATATAACTCCATGTACCTTCTTTAGGAAGAAGTCCTGTAAGATTAGTATATTCTCCATCTGAAGTTGAGGCATAATAAATTGGAGTATAAAAGTTTGTAAAATTTAAACCTTCATTAGTCATTTTATAAAGAGTAGGGGTTAAATCTTTATCTATAACGCTAAAACTAAATGATTCTGCTGTTATGAAGATTAGGTTTTTATCTTTAAAAATACCGGTATATTCGTTTTTATTGGTTGGTATTTCATTTTTTAAATAATTAGTTAGTTTAGTTATTTCTTTATCATTTGTTTTAATATTATTAAAATCTATGTTTTGAATGTTATATTTTTCTTCATCATAAATATTAGTGTTTTCTTTTATAAATAAATCATAACTTGGACTCGTAATATATCTATTTAAATCAATAAGCATTGCTGTTGTAAGACCAAAGCTTTGAACATTTTTTGTTTCTACATTGGTTATTTTTAGTAAATTTTTTCTAGAATAAAGATTATTATTTGGAATATATATAGATATTGTTGTTATAAGTAAGCTTGTTATTAATATAGAGAATAGTATTAATTTCTTTTTATTTGTCTGTTCATCATTTGTTTTAATAAGAGTGATTATTATTGTTATTAATAAGATGGTTAGTATTAAAAATCCTGGAAGATTATTTATTATTACTTTAATAATTGCAGGCATAAATCCAAATACTTGGCCACCATTAGTTAATGAGTAAATAGAGAAGAAACAATCGTAGAAGTTATAGTGAACAAACTGTGCTATATATAAAGCTGTTATAAAGCCATATAGGATTATTTCTACTGTTTTTTTTACTTTTCCTTTAAATAATTCTGTAATTATATTTATTGTAGCACTTAATGTAATACTTCCTAAAAAATAGAAAAACATATTTGATATAGATATATGTTTATATAATAAAATAATAAAAACTATATTTAAAGATAATAAATATAAACTTGTTACTATTAGAGTTTTATATTTATTTATTTTCTTCATCTTTAATCAACTCCTTAAATTTTTCTATTTTTTCTTTAGTAGTTTTTAAATTAATTTCATATTTTGATGACTCTTTGGGGATATAATATTTAGCATCTTTTATATTTTCCGGAAGATATGTTTGACTCACGATAGAATTTTTATAACTGTGAGGATATTTGTAACCAATATATGGACTTTTTAAATAGTTTGGGACTTCTCCAATATTTTTAGTTTCTATATCAGTAATAGCCTTATCTATTGCAAGATAAGCAGTATTACTTTTGGGTGATAAAGCCATTTCTATAACGATACTTGCCATAATTAGTTTAGCTTCTGGAAGTCCAACACGTTCTGATGCGTTTATAGCAGCATCTAGTTTTGGCCCAATACTAGGATTAGCAAGTCCGATATCTTCATAGGCAATTACCGAAAGGCGTCTATATAAACTATCTAAATCTTCTGCAATTAATAGTCTTGCTGCGTAATGAAGAGCTGCATCTACATCAGAGCCTCTAATTGATTTTTGTAGACCACTTAAAACGTCATAATGACCTGTTTCATTTTTATCATGAAAAAAGTTTGGTTTATTATTAATACTTTTTACTATATCAATGTCTACTTTATGATCTTTATTAAAATAGAAAGATACTTCAAGTAGGTTAAGAGCAAACCTTAGATCTCCACCTGATAAATTACTTATATATTTTAAAGTTTCATTATCTATTTTTATATCTTTTAATTCATCACTTTTTACTGCTTTTTTTAATCCTTTTAAAATGTCTTCATCTGTTAAAGGTTTAAGCTCAAATATTTGACATCTACTTCTTATTGCAGGATTTATTTTATGATATGGGTTACTAGTTGTCATTCCTATTAAAGTAATTAATCCACTTTCTAAACAAGGAAGTAATAAATCTTGTTTATCTTTATTCATTCTATGTATTTCATCCATTATTAAAACAATACCATCCATCATTTTTGCTTCTTCAATTACATTTGATAGGTCTTGTTTGTTATTTAATGTAGCATTTAGAAATCTAGCATTACATTTTAAGTCATTTACTATGGCATTTGCAATTGAAGTTTTACCCGTTCCTGGAGGGCCATATAAAATCATGGAAAAAATTTTTTTATTTTTTACCATATTACTTAGTATTTTATTTGCTCCTATTAAATGAGATTGTCCTACTACATCTTTTAATGAATTTGGTTTTAGAAGGAGTGCCAAAGGTTTATTCATACTTATCTTCCTTTCCTTATATATTTTATCAAAAATAGACTAAAAATTAAAGAAAATGTTTATAAATAAAGTTAAATCTGCTATAATTATGTTAGAGGTTATAAAAATGGATATAGGAGATTATATTGATTATATTAAATATGAAAGAAAGCTTTCTAATGAGACAATAAAGAATTATAAGTATGATCTTGATAAGTTTTTACAATTTTTAAAAAAAGAGCATATTGATAGTTTTACTGATGTTACTAGAAAGACAGTAGAGAAGTATTTAAAGCAAATAAGTAATATGAATCCTAAATCTGTTTCTAGAAATATTACTTCGATTAATAATTTATTTATTTTTTTATTAAAAGAAAAACAAATAAATAATAATCCTTGTGAATTTATTGATAGGCCTAAGTTAAAAAAGAGTCTTCCTGATACATTATCTTTTGATGAAGTTTCTCTTATTTTAAATATTCCTTTACTTACTAAATATGATTATCGTAATAAAGCAATGCTTGAAATACTTTATGGAAGTGGTCTTAGAATAAGTGAACTTATATCTTTAACATTAAGAGATATTGATATGGAAAATGATATTATCAGATGTTTTGGTAAAGG
>CADBUX010000004.1 GCA_902797995.1 uncultured Erysipelotrichaceae bacterium
ATTTTCCACGTAATTACTATTATATCAAAAAATACTAAAAATTAAAGAAAAAATACATAAAAAAAATAGGTTTTCACCTACTTTAATCCAAAATACATAATTGCAGCAGTACTTACTAAAAATACTAAGGCTATTAAAACCGCAATAGATAATAGTATAGCTGTATCAGTAAATCCCCACATCGAATTACTAACGCTACTAGATCCATTACTGCGAGAAACATTATTATCGAAATTACTATAATTAGTAAAATCATCATTACTAACAGATTGACTATGACTTGAATTCATATTTATCCCTCCATGCATTTCCTTTGTTAAAACCCTTTGTTTACTTTGAGTATTACTCTGACCAGTTAAAGTATTTTCAATATCATTAGAGCCATTAATAAGGCCCAAATCGATATTTTGAGTTTCAAGCTGACGATCGGTATCCCTTATAACAGATTGCCCATCTACATATTCAGTAAGTGGTTCTTTTAAATCTTTTAAAGTCCTAGGTAAAACCTTAGGTATATTATCAATCTCAATTTGTTCAAACTTATCAAAAAGATTATCATTTTTATTTTTCATCACTACCACCACCTAATGCCATATCCTCAGCTCTTCGCATAATTAACTTAGTTATTCTTTTCATTTGTTCATCACTTAAATCGTATACATTGAAAGCATCTTTAATTTGATTCTTTATATTATCAGTAAAATTAGTCTTATAATAATCAGAAAAAGATTTTTCATAATCCATTCTTCTAAATACTCCTACAAAAAAATCTTGAAGCCAACTAGGAACTTTATTCATATATTCATCAAAATTTTCTAAAACATCTAAATCACTTATAACCGCACTACCATCTTCGTTAGCGTACCAACCAAGAATCATAAGTGCAAGTGATACTCTTTTATGTTCTTTAGAGCTTTTTCTATCAGCCATTAAACTAATACCTGTATTAAAACCTGCAATTGTTTTATCAGTATCGTTGCTAAACAAACTATCAGGAAGAACAATATCCCCAGTATTAGTATTAATTTTAATTTCATCAAGGTTTATTCTAATAATATTCCTATTTTCTTTATCAATAGCATCAGATACTTTTTTCATAAGACGACAAAAAGTATGAATCTTAACGTTTTCGAATTCATCTCTTCTATCTATAAATTGTCTAAGCGAAATTATAGTATCATTCATATTAGAGACCACCTATCATAGACATTATAGCACAGTTTTACGAAAATAAAAAATACTTTTCTAACTTTTTACGAATTTTTAATAATTGATTGTCAACCTTCTTTTCATCTATCTCAAGTAAACTAGCAATATTTTTATAAGAAAAACCATTGTATCTGAGTTCAAATATCTGAGCATCCAAAGAATTTAAACTATTTTTAAAGTTGATTATATCCTTTTCATATTCAGTATCAATAAAATTATCAAACATATCAAAATCAGAAATAAATCCTTCCAAATTATCATAGTTTTCTATATCCATATAATTATAACAATCTGGTCTGTTAAGTAGTTTTCTAGCATAATTAGAAATAGACCTTTTTAAACAAGTTAAAAGATAAGAATAAAAAAGAACATCTTTCCTAGAATCGTACCTATCAATCGCATAACACAAAGTAATGCGTTGATGCTGAATAAGATCCTCAGGATCAAGTCCTTTATATTTGTGTTTTTTAACAAAAGAATATGCAAAACTCCTAAAAAGCGGTTCATACTTTCTAACCATATAATTTAAAGCTTCTTCATCTTCTTTTATCATATAAACAAGTTCATAATCATTGTATTCCATAAAACCTCCTACAAGTTCTTTTGCCTCCTTACTTCGTAGATTAAAATACCCGCTGCAACTGAAGCATTTAAACTTTCACATTTTTCACTCATAGGAATTGAAATAATATAATCTGATGATTTTTTTATAAGTTCACTAACTCCTTTACCTTCGTTACCAATAACTAAAGCAACATTGCCATCATAAGAAACACTTGTATAACTAGCACCATCCATATCACTAGCATAAATCCAGTAGTTTTTAGATTTTAAGTAATTTAGTGTTTGATTAAGATTAGTAACCATACAAATTTTCATATTAATAGCAGTCCCCACACTTGTCTTCATAACAGTAGAATTAACGCTTACACTACGATCTTTAGGAATTATAATTCCATCCACTCCTGCAGCGGCACAAGTTCTTATAATCGCACCAAAGTTATGAGTATCTTCCAAATGATCAAGTATCACTATTAAACCATTATCACAAATAATATCATCAAGATCACAATATTCATAATCCCCGACATCAATAATTATACCTTGATGATTTTCTTTTGCAAGTTGGTCTAATTCACTTTTCCTACAGAAATGTGGTTCGATTTTTAAAGATTCTATTAGTGAAATCAATTTTTGGTCACTAAAACTCATATCCAAATATAACGTTTTAGCATTTTTCCTTTTTTTTAAATATTCATAACAACTATTTTTACCATATATAAGCATAACCATTACTTCCTTACAAATTAATTATAAAATTAAACACCTCATCTAAGCGTTTCTTGTCATTAATATACAAATATCCAATCAAAATTTCAAACGCTGTAGCGTATTTATATGTAACAATATCACAATTTTTTGGACTTTTATGTGTCTTAATATTACGACCTCTTCGAAGAATATCCACCTCATCAAAAGATAAAAATTCGTTTTTAACAAGCATATCAGCAAAATAAGCTTGTCTTTTAGCAGTTACAAATTTAAGTGTAAACTTCTGTAAATCGTTAAGTTTTACTACATTTTTAGAAATAATATACTCACGAACCATAAGTTCAAAGACTGCATCTCCTAAAAAAGAAAGTTGATAAAGACTCATTAATCTCTATCCCCCATAAAAGTAAGAACAATTCTAAATATTTCTATAACCGTAGTAATAAGACCCGCAACATAAGTAAGAGCAGCAGCAAATAAAACCTTACGCGCTCCTTCTTTTTCACTATCATTTAAAATATGATACTCACTTAAATTTTTCATTCCTCTACTTGAAGCATCAAATTCAACAGGAAGAGTTACAAGTTGAAAAAGAAGTATTGCACAAAGCATAACAATTCCTAAATAAATAAAACTAGTAATTTGAGCAGCAGCCCCAATCACTATAGCTAAATATCCAAACTTAGACGATAAATTAACTGCAGGAATAATTGCACTTCTAACTTTCATCATAGAATATCCTTCTTTATGTTGAATAGCATGACCAACTTCATGAGCTGCAATTGATGCAGCACTTATAGTAGTACCATGAAAAACATTAGTAGAAAGTCTAACAACGTTTTGGGTAGGATCAAAATGATCAGATAAATAACCAGTAGTTTCTACAACATAAACGTTATCCATACCATGTCTTTTTAATATTTCCTGAGCAACTTCAACACCAGATAAACCCTTAGTATTATTAATTTTAGAATATTTATTGTACCTAGATTTAATTAATATTTGAGCGCCACCTGATAAAAGCAGTGACAAAAGTAGTAATAAATATGTATATTCCATAATTCCTCCTATAATACTTCGTATGTAGTACCTTCTTTAGTATCAATAAGTCTAATTCCTTTTTCTAATAATTCATCACGAATAGCATCAGCTAAAACAAAGTCCTTATTATCTTTAGCAACCTTTCTCTTTTCAATCAGATCAATAATATATTCTTGAGAAATAGAGCTTTCTTTTTTATCTTCTTTTAATAAATCAAGACTTAGAACTTCATCAAATTTACTTACTAAATATCTTTTTGAAGCATCGTTTAAATCAGATTTTAAAACATCATATAAACATGTAAGCATCATTGAAGTATTTAAATCATTATTAATAGCGTTTTTAAACATATCTATGTATTTATCAACACCAGAAACATCTCCAGACTCACTAAGACTAGTAATTTTACTTTTTAACTTCTCATAAGAACTGGCAAAACCATCTAACATACCATAACTAAATAACATTTGTTTTCTATAATGTGATGATAAACATGCCATTCGATAAACAAGAGGATTATAACCTTTTTCTTCAAGTAAAGAAACAGTTAAAAAATCTCCTTTACTCTTACTCATCTTACCAGTTTCATCATTAAGATGTTCAACATGAAACCAATAATTACACCATTTATGTCCCAAAAAAGCCTCACTTTGAGCAATTTCATTAGTATGATGTGGAAATATATTATCAACGCCTCCACAATGAATATCAAGCTTTTCTCCTAAATGTTTGAGCGCTATACAAGAGCATTCTATATGCCATCCAGGATAACCAACTCCCCAAGGAGAATCCCATTTAAGTTGTTGATCTTCGAATTTAGATTTAGTAAACCATAATACAAAATCAGTTTTATTTCTCTTATTAGGATCCACATCTACATCATCACGAACACCTTCCAAAAGCGATTCATTAGTATGATTAGTAAGAGAGTAATACTCATCAAGACGAGATGTATCGAAATAAATGTTTTCTCCTGCCTTATAGGCATACCCTTTATTAAGTAATATCTCTATCATATTGATATATTCATCTATCATGTTAGTAGCAGCCTCAACAATTTCTGGTTTTTTAATATTTAACTTATCACAATCAGTAAAAAAAGCCTCAGTATAAAACTTAGCAATATCCATAACCGTTTTATTCTCTCTTTTTGCACCCTTTACCATCTTATCATCACCAGTATCAGCATCACTAGATAGATGCCCAACATCAGTAATATTCATTACTCTTTTTACATCATATCCTAAAAATCTAAAAGACCTTTCTAAAACATCTTCCATTATGTAAGACCTAAGATTCCCTATATGAGCATAATGATATACTGTAGGACCACAAGTATACATCTTAACCTTACCTTCTTCATTTGGAATAAACTCTTCTATCTTCCTAGTTAATGTATTATATAAACGCATTATATCACTCCCCTATAAACGTTTTAAAACTTTTTCCTTACCTAGCAAATAAATAGTATCAGGAAGTTCAGGCCCATGCATTACACCACTAACAGCAATACGAATAGGCATATAAAGCATTTTCCCCTTTACTCCAGCTTTTTCTTTAACATTGTTTATTGCAATACTAATACTATCTACATTCCAATCAGAAATAGCTTCAATTTCTTCTTTAAATGCTTTTAAAGTATCATTAACACCATCTTGTTTCATAAAAGATAAGCATTCTTCATCTAAAGTTATATCATCTTCAAAGAAAATTTTTACCTCATTAACTATTTCCTTACCATAACTTATATGATTTTGATATATACTTACCAAATGATGAATCCATTCATCACTCTTTTCATCAAGATTATAAGCATCTTTTAAGAAAGGTAAAACAAAATCAAAATAATCATCCATAGATAATCTCTTAATATATTGTGCATTAAACCAGTTAAGCTTTTTAACATCATACTGACTAGAACTTTTACTAATTCTTTTCGGATCAAAAGCATTAATTAATTCATCCATACTAAATACTTCTTGATTAGTCTCAGGACTCCATCCTAAAAGCACTAAATAATTAACAATAGCATCTGGTAAATAGCCTTCATTATATAGATCCATAAATGAAGCATCACCATTTCTTTTACTAAGTTTTGAACCATCTTCTCCTAAAACCATTGCAACATGAACGTATTCAGGTTTTTCCCATCCAAATGCATCGTATAATAAATTATATTTAGCAGTTTGATCTAAATATTCCTTTCCACGCACAACATGAGTAATATTCATCAAATGATCATCTATAACATTAGCAAAATTATAAGTAGGATATCCATCAGATTTAATTAGTATTTGGTCTTCCAAAACACTATTATTAATAACTATATCTCCATATACAACATCACTAACAATAGTTTCCCCAGTCTTAGGCATAGCTTGTCTAATAACATAAGGAACCCCTTTAGCAAGCATTTCATCCACTTCTTCTTTACTTAAATTACGACAATGGCCATCATACATAAACGCTTGCTTATTAAGACTAGCTACTTCACGAAGCTTATCCAGTCTTTCTTCAGTACAAAAGCAATAATAAGCAGCACCTTTTTCTACAAGTTCAAGTGCATGCTTCTTATATATATCTATTCTTTCACTTTGAATATAAGGACCATATTCACCTTCGTTGTTAGGACCTTCATCTATTTTAAATCTGCACAAAGAAAGCGTATCATAAATAAAATCAATTGCACCTTCTACTTTTCTAGTTTGATCAGTATCTTCAATACGAAGTATAAAATCACCATTATCTTTTTTAGCAATTAAATATTCAAAAATTGCAGTTCTTAAATTACCAATATGCATATATCCTGTAGGACTTGGAGCAAATCTAGTTCTTGTTTTTTTCATATAAATCACCTGCCTGTATTATAACAAAAAAACAAAGGTTAGACAACCTTTGCTACTTTTACTCCATCAATTTTTATCTTATTAAAACCAGACATCATTTTATTAACAATCAACTCTTCAACATCATAACTAATTATATCATCAATCTTCCTAGCACCATATTTATCAAATTCACAAAGATTTGTAATCTCTTTAACTAAATTATTAGTAAAAGAACAGATAACCCCTTTTTTCTTATAAGCCTTTCTTAAAGCACTTAACTTACAGTGAACAAGCCTAGTACAAACATCTAAATCAATCTTATTAAATTTAATAATTTTCCCAATTCTATTAACAAATTCTACTCCGAAAAACTTATTAATATCTTCATAACTAACCTTATTATCAAAACCAATACTAGTCTTACCACATCCCAAATTCGAAGTCATTATAATAGTAGTATTAGAAAAATTAATCTTTTCACCCTTGCTATTTGTAGCAACACCTTCATCAAGTATTTGTAAAAATAAATTAATGACTTCACGACTTGCTTTTTCAACTTCATCAAGAATAATTAAACTATATGGATTATCTCTAACCTGTTCAAAAACATTTTTATTATCGTTGTAACCAACATATCCTGGAGGAGACCCGATCATCCTACTAACAGAATGCCCTTCACGATATTCACTCATATCTACCCTGATAACATTATCTCCATAAAAATATTTGCCGTATTCTTTAGCAAGCAATGTCTTACCAACCCCAGTAGGCCCCACAAATAAAAAAGAAATAGGTTTATTCTTTCGCACCAAATATTTATTTTTTCTAAATGTATCACAAATAGTAGAAACAGCAGCATCTTGCCCTAAAACAATACTACAAGCACTAGTCTTAAACTTATCAAAAAACAAATTAGTATTTTCATAAAGAGGTATTCCACTCATTTCTTCCACTATTTTTAAAACATCTAAAACCTTAATTTTTTTATAATTTTTCTTTATACTATTAAGTTCCATTCTATTTTTCTTATCTTCAAGAATCATTTCGGTCTTTTTATATAAAAAAGCTTCATCAAACTTATTATTTATAATAGATTTATTTTTCAAATCTTTTATCTCAGATAGTTTAAGAGATATATCAAGAGCATTATTTTTCTTATAACTCGAAACAGAAGTTCTAGAGCAAACCTCATCCATAACATCTATTGCTTTATCAGGTAACTTTCTATCATAAATATAATGATTAGATAGTGATACTATTTTATCTATCACTTCATCACTAATTTTAACATGATGATATTCTTCATATATAGGACGTAATTCTTTTAAAATCAAAACTGTGTCATCTAAAGAAGGTTCTTTAATAACAACAGGTTGAAATCTACGAGAAAGAGCCCTATCATTCTCAATAAACTCTTTATATTCAGAAGTTGTAGTAGCTCCGATTATTCTAACATTACCACGTGCAAGCGCAGGTTTCAATATATTACTTGCATCAATTGCGCCTTCAGCACCTCCGGCACCCACTAAAGTATGAATTTCATCAATAAATAAAATAACATCATCATTATCTTCAAGTTCATGAATTATTTTCTCTATACGTTCTTCGAACTCTCCTCGATATTTAGTACCTGCTACCAAACTAGCCATAGACACGGACACAATTCTCTTACCTACTAATCCTAAAGGAACATTCCCACTTTCAAGAAGTCGAGCAAGTTCTTCAACAACCGCTGTTTTTCCAACTCCAGCATCCCCCAAAAGAAGAGGATTATTTTTACTACGTCTTGATAAAATTTCAAGAAGACGTGATATCTCCTTATCACGACATACAACAGGATCCATTTCTCCATTTTTACTTTTCTTATTTAAATCTATACCAAAAGAATCCACAGTAAGTTTAACACCTTTATTTTTCTTTGAAGTATAAAAAGCATCATATAAACCATCAACATCTATATCCATACCCATAAGAATTCTTATAGCAACACCTTCACCTTCTTCAAAAAGAGCCAAAAATAGGTCACTAGTATCAACACATTTTTTACCCTTATCACTAGAGTCCATACTTGCAGACTCTAAAATATTACGAAGAAGTGGCGTATACAAATAAAAATCATTACTGTTCTTACCAATACCGACAACTCTAATTAATTCTTCTTTAAATACTTCATAAGTAATACCGACATTATTAAACTTTTCTACATAATCTCGATTACCATATTTTAAAAGGGACAACAATAAATGTTCACTTCCAATATAAGGATGCTTTAAATTCATCATTTCTTTCTGCATATTAACAAGTACCTTTTTTGCTTTTTCATCAAATTTTGAAAACATAAATATCCTCCCATTATTATTTTATTCATATAATGAGAAAAAAACAGAAAAATTAAACACAAAAAAAGTGCAAAAATTGCACTTTTCATAATCACACAAGTAACATTATTGTAAATACAACAAATGAAACTAGTAATAAACCTAATACAAACTTCCAAATGAATTTTAACCAATCTTTATACTTAACCTCACTAATTGATAATGAAACAAGTAAAAGTACACTTGAAGGGGCTACAAGCATCACTAAACTGTAAAGATTAGCAAACATAACACTTAGAATTGAAAGTACTGATTTATCTTCATAAACTTGAGTAATTGGATAAACAATAAATGATGCAAAATAGTAATAATCAACATAGAATAAACTATTTATAATTATATAAATACCTGAAATTGCAACATTAAACTCTTTTGTAGATTTAAGAAGAGCATTCATAACTGGTGTTAAAACATCATTAAAGTATACGAATAAATGTAAACTTAATGCAAGCACTACTAATACTGCAGGCACTATAAATGATTTTAATCCATCTACAAATCCATCAAATGAATCTTCAAACTTAGTTCTATATAGTAATGATATAATTATCATTGCATATATAAGTAAAATTGAATAAACTTGGAATCTTATAGTTGGTTCAGCCCAAGTACCAAAAGCTCCAATATTTTCTAGTCCAAATAATTTGTTTAAAAGATCAAATTTACCAATAGTAAAACCAGTCCATGCACTATGAGCAGTAGCAAACCAGTTTTCTGAGCCAATAAGACCACTCCAGTTTGTAGTTCCAAGTAAAGCTATTAGAATCATTATACCAATAACTATCAATGCTGGAACTGCACTACGTTCTCCTCTTTCTTTATGAATCTTAAGAGCTTTTTTAACTCCTTTAGATTTTCTATCTTTTCCTCTTTTAACAGAACTTTTCTTTACCTTATCACTCTTTTTAGAAGAAACTTTAACTTCCTTGTTATCTCCTTTAATAGAAGCAGGCAAACCATTCTTCTTACAATACATAAGAACAAAAGCTATTAATCCAGCTAATCCTAATACAAAGAAAACTACTTTTGGTATTATTTGGTTAAAAGTTTTAAGATCTAATATTTGGTTATTAACACCATATAAAGATATTGAAAAAGTAGCACCATACATACCAATTATAGTAGCGCCTAGTGTTGCACTAAGAGCAACCATTTTGTCATAACCTACCTTAACTAATAATCCAATTAAAATAGGAAATACAATAAGTAGACCTAAATCAAGCCCTACTACAGAAGATACTAAAGCCATTAAAATGATTACAAGAATTAATAATAGTTTTTCTCTTCCAACAACTTTACTAGAGAATAAGTCAATTATCTTATCATATGCTCCAGCAGCTTTTAAAACACCATAGAATGCTCCAACCAATAGTACAAATGTAATAACCGGAATAAATGTAGGTAATGAATTTAATACATTAAACACAGTTGAAACAAATCCTAATTGATTTGAAACTTTCCATTTAAAGCCACCAATACTATTGATTATTGGAATAATCCATGATAATAAAACATATGAAAGAATCACTATTCCCACAGCTTTAAATAAATTACTTTTTTTCATTTTTTTACCTCCTAATATAATTATGACACTTTTAAAACAAAAAATAAAGAAAAAACTGGAAAAAAGCCCATATTTCAAGTACTTTTTCAAAAAAAAAGACTATTTAGTCTTTTTATCACTGGAATTAATGCTCAAAATTGCTTCATATACCCTCTTACAATTATCTTTATCAGTATAGCAGAAAAACTTATCAACACGTTTTTTATATTGTTCTTCCATAACACATTTATTTTCGATATATTTAACAATACTATCTACAGAAGATTTTAAATCGTGACAAACTGGACCAAATCCACTTTTTTCATAACTAAAATGATCAGTATTTGTATAAATATGCCCAGAAAAGAAAGAATCAGCATCAAATTGTGTATAAACAACAGGTTTCTTCAAATATGCAAAATCCATAGCTACACTAGAATAATCTGTAATAAGAACATTGCTCTTCTTAAACACAGAACTATAACTCGCAACGCCACTCTTAACTTCTATAGTATCATTTCCTTTAAAAAACACTTCACTTCCACAGAACGACGGGTGCATATAAAACTCACCCTTATATCCATACTTCTTCATTACTTTAATAAGCTTTTCATTATTAATTAAATCGTTATAAAACTTACAGTAATCACTGTTCTTTAACTTATCAGAAATAGGTCTTACGCCATTTGAATCCATTGGAGACGCTAATTCTTTACGCCAAGTAGGTAAAAAAGCTATTACTTTTTTGGGATCATCTTCAAGATAATCATATCTAGGAAATCCTAGCATTTTAACAACAGCTGTATCATAACGATAATTAAACTTCAAAAACTGATCATATTCATCTCTTCCAGCACAAACCAAAAGCTTTATGTTTTTTCTAATTTTTCCAAGCCAGCTGGATACATCTCCTTGAGTTATACCATGTTGTAAAAAAACAAAATCATAATTTGCAAAATCCCTCATGAATCTTTCTTTTTCGGAAAACAAATTAAAAACATACTCATCTATATGTGAAGAAATAATCTTATCTGCACATAATACTTTCATTTTGTTAGAGAAAGAACCATATTTTAAAACTTTACCATATTGCCTCATTCTGTTATAATCCAAAGAATCTTTTCTAATTTGAAAATATACTCTTATATCATTATTATTTTGCTTACATAAATATTTAAACAAAGCCTCTCCATTATCTCCAGCCTCAATTGCTCTATCTGAAATAATCCAAATCTCTTTTTTCTTTAATGTGCGAGCAACCTTGGCTAACCATCTATATAGAATAATTCCTATTTGTTTTTGTTTTAATAAAGACAAATCATATCTAAACTCAGATTTTAATCTATTTTTTAAATTATCCTTTAAAACATATATAATATTCCTTCTACATCTTAACAAATAACCATCTTTAGTATAACTGGAACTAGTAAATTTGACATTAAGTTTAGCCATTTTATCAGTAGATACTTTAACAGGAAATATTTCACCATTTTTATCTTTCATAGCAAATTGAATACTTACACCAACTTTAAGTGGTAATTCAAGTTCAAAACATTCCCCAGGTAAAATAACTTCACCCGCAAAATTGGTAACTTCAAAAGCCTTACAAGGAAACTTCTTAACTTCATGAAACTTATTGTTATATAAAACTCCAAGTTTGTAATCGTCTCCTAAAAAAATAAACTTATTGTATCCTTCGATATGAAGAATGCCACCATTAATTTCCAATAGCTTAATAGTCACATTGTTTTTACTTTTAGCAGAAATAACAGGTTGATCTTTATAATAGAATATACTATCAACTCTTTTAAGTTTTTTAAAAACATCTTCATTATATTTTAAAGATAAAGCATACATTTTCCAAACTTGATTCATATTCTTTTGATTTACAATAATATCATCATCTATATCTTGTAATATTCTTATCATTGCTTTACGATAATCTTCAACAACAGCATCATACATAGAAGCAGGAACTTTTTCCCTTAATCTCCATTGCATTTCATACATAGACATATATTGAAAATATCGCAAAACTTTACCATATCTTTTTTTAGATTCATTAAAGAAATGATCGTGAAATACTTCAAAATTTTCTTTATACCAAGATATATTATCAAGTTTCATGTCCATTGCAGAATCTCCAGAATCTCTTTTCCTATATAAATAGACAGCATCCTTTAAAACACCATACTTTTTAACATCAATCATTATTTCAGATATATATTTAGCATCTTCACCAATTCTAAGCCTTGTATCAAATTCCTTGCCTTCAATTACTTCTTTTCTAAACACCACATCATGAACACTCATTTGTATATAATCATAATCTTCTTCAATATTTACAATCTTATTTTCAGTATATTTATAATCAAGAGGATGTATAAAACCAATTCTTCTACCAAACATATAATGCCTACAAGCAATAAAAGGAACATCAGGATTTTTCTCCATAAAATCTCTTATTACTTTAAAAGCTTTTGTATCCCATTTATCATCACTATCAAAAAAGTTAATATATTTACCCGTGGCATATTTAACACCAGTATTACGAGCAGCACTAACACCAGCATTCTTTTGTTTTATATATATAATATTATCTGGGTATAAAGCACGATATTTCAAGCATATTTCTTCGCTATTATCAGGAGAACCATCATTAACCAAAATTATTTGTATATTGTCTTTAAAACCCACTGTCTGATTGATAACACTAGTTATACTTTCATCCAAAAATTCTTCCACATTATAAATTGGCATAATGACAGAGAATAAAAAATCTTTTTTACCATTCTTTTCCATTTATAATGACCTCCTTCTACTTAAGTATTTTATCATTTTTTAAATGTTCTATAATTCTTTCAGAATTCTTACCATCATGAAATTCAACAATTTCTCTATACTTTTCAATATATTCTTTCTTTTGAGATTTCATATAATTAGCAGAAAAAGCTTTCTCTAATTCTTTTTTATTAAAACAAACATCCCCATATACATTATCAAGATTAAGCATTAGATGAGCATTGCCTCCATAATGTTTCATACATTCATCTTTTTCTTCCCAGTAAAATATTACTTTTGAACCTCTATAAAAAGCATCGTAAGCAATAGAAGAATAATCAGTAATAAGTAAATCGCAAGTTTTTAAAACATCATCATATGTTATATCATCAGAGACCATATATTTAGATAATTCATTCTTATTGTCACTTATAACCTTTTTCATAAGAGGATGAGGAAGCACAATGAGTTTATCTTTATACTTCTCTGGGACTGAATCAACCATTCGCTTAATCATTTTATAATAATTAGTTTTAGCAAAATCTATACTAGCGAGATTAGTTTCCCATCTTCTCCAAGTTGGCATAATAACTATTTTATCAGCATTATCATATCTCATACATTTGTCAAATTTAGCAAGACCAGTAACATAAAGTTCATCATCACTGAAACCTCCCAAATCAATAAAATGTTGCTTTTCAAGAGAAGAAGAAACAACTACCTTATACATATTATAATTATTATTTCTAAAACCACTTCTCATATCAGCATCTAAAGAAACCATATACATTACACCATGTTGTAAAAAAACATACTTAATTTTAGAACTATTAACCTTTTTAGATACAATTCTATTTGAGGCTCTAAGCTGTATAGCATGACCAATAGTCTCAGTTCCCACAAACTTATTACACTTAAAAAAATAAATTAAATGCTTCAAACTACCCTTATCAATAATATTTTTCTTGTATTTAGCATCAATAGTTTTATATTTTGGATTTCTTTTATTCATAATATAATATACATTATTATATCCTAAATCTATTATCTTTTCATAAAGAACACTTGCACTTTCCTCATATCTATCACATTCTTTTTCATACATAAGAACGAGGTTAGGCTTATAAACAAAATGTGATAAAAACTTAGCTTTCTTTAAAAGTCTGATTCCATCTCTAAAATCATAAATATTACTTTCCCTAACCGTTAAATACATAGTATTAAAAACAGTTTGCCTCAAATAGATAGAAGTATTATTTATTCCAATGACTTTGCTTGTTTTATGTTTTCCCTTTTTTAAGTCAAAAGCATTATAAACAATCCTACCAAAATACTTATCTTTATAATTAACAATAAGCTTATTTTGAATGTCCAATTTCAAAACTCTATCCAAATCAAGAACTATTTTATATAAATTAAATCTATATCCCTTTACAAATGGAAGACCTTTTGCATATCTAAAATTAATATCAACTTGATATGGAACATCATCTTCACCAGTAATGTCAAGTTTTACCTTGCTTAAATCAAGTATCTCTTTACTCCTAGTTAATTTAGTAAAACCACATCCCTTAATAATAATTTTATTATCTTTTTTCTTAAAACTTCTATAAAGATTTATTATTAAAGGAACAGGTTTTGATTTATAATCATCTTTCATAATGCCTCCTTCAACTGTTTATCCCCTTATTTAAATATTTCAGAAACTACTCTTTCAGTAGCCTTACCATCTTCTAAATAAGTGAATTTATTATTAAACTTCTTATACTTATCATTATATCTAAAATTATTACTTTTTTCTATAACCTTAACTAGATCTTCCTCTTTTTGAACAATTTCTCCCGGAAGCTCATGTAAATCTATATAAAAATCCCTTAATTTGCTTTTATAATTATCAAGATCATACATATAAAAAATAATAGGTCTTTTAAGTATAGAATAATCAAAAAATACCGAAGAGTAATCAGTAATCAATAAATCACTTATAACATACAAATCATTTATATCACTATAATTGCTTACATCATAAACAAAATCTTTATACTTATCAAAATTAAAACTATTTGCTACAAAGTAATGAGCTCTAAACAATATAATATATTCATTACTTAACTCATCCTTCAAATAATCAAAATTAACTGGAGACTCATAAACGTAACCTACACCACTTTCATGTTGATCATCTCTCCATGTTGGAGCATATAAAATAACTTTCTTTTTTGAAGGGATTCCTAAGTTTTTCTTTATACTTTTAACATCAGAACTATTAAAATTAGAAAGAAAATCATTTCTAGGATATCCCTTTTCTATAATTTTTACTTTCTTATTACAATTATCTAAATTAAAAGCACTCTTATACTTTTCCGTAACAAACTTCGAAGGAGATACCATGTAATCATACTTAATAGCATCGGATTGATACTTATGTCTTATATCTTTAACACTATTCATTGCGTTACCTCCGGTAACCTCAATATCAAAACCAAGTTTTTTAAGCGGAGTACCGTGCCAACATTGAATATATTTTTGTCCATTTTTCTTTTTCAAATCATAATAAACCCTAGAATTACTAATCCAATATCCTGCCATAGCATAATATCTAAAATAATCATTACTTCTATATTTTAAAACTTTCGTATTTCTATTATTCTCCAAAAATTTATATTCGTCTGGAGTATTAAAAAACCATATAAAACTATAAGAGCTAAAACGTTTATCATTAATCATATACTCATAAATTGCCCTTGGACTATCTGCATATTTAGAACCTATAAAAGATTCAAAAACAATAAGTTTTTCATCAGGTTTCAAGAATCTAAATCTATAATATTTAATACGCTTATATAAACTATCAATTTTTCTAAATAAAGACATAAAAAAGTGATGTTTCTTTGCAATATTAAGTAGCACCTTTCTAATTCTTTGATTCACTATTATAAACTCCTTTCTCTAATATAAAATTAGCTATATTATCAGTAATATCTCCTTTAATACTTACAACATATTTGTTTTTGAACTTTTCTAATAAAGAATAATTATATTTTTGACTATCTAAACAATTATACAAATCACTAGCATCCTTAAAAACATAACCTTTAAATTCATTTTCCAAATTCATATTTATTCCAGGATTATTTTTATAATCATCTAAATCATATACATACAAATATATAGGCTTATCAATAGCAGCAGCTTCAATCATCATACCAGAGTAATCCGTAATAATATAATCCGCAACTGGTAAAAGAGAAAAACTATTAAATTCATTGCAAATATACAATCCATCTTGAGGATCTATTTGAACATTCATTCTAGGATGTTTTTTAATAATTAAAACATACTTTTCTAAATCTATACTACTTATAAGTTCGTTAATTTTATAATTATCATTATCCCTAAAAGTAGGAATATATAAAATAATTTTTTTATTCTTTAATTTGGGATAAATAGAATAAACTTTATCTTTCATCGAATCATAATTACTAATTAAATAATCCACTCTAGGAAGGCCAAAAGGATACAGTTTATCTTCTTCATAGCCAAATGCTTTAGAATAATACTTAATCATTCCCTTACTACAACCATTTACATAATCATAATTTTTATGCATTTTCATTATTTCCGCAATTCTCTTATCTCTAGAAGAATACAAAGTTTGATATCCAAATTTCTTTATTGCGCCCAAAGAATGCCACAATTGCACAATTATTAACCTTTTCTTGTGATTTAAAACGCTAACAGCAATATTATATCCATCAGTTATACATACTTTACTGGTAGCCATATGATACATTTGCCTAAGAAGTATAATAGAACTCTTCAAAATAGCAACTACATTTTTGGTAGCTCTCTTTGTAACAAACACTACTTTTACATCTTTATCTAATTCGTTTATTTTTTTAGCTAACATCAACAAATCAAGCGATGGTTTATCAGATTGTCTACTAACAAATACTATTTTATTTTTAATAGGAAAAAGCTTTAGAAAAAAATATATAAACTTTAATAAAAAAACATAAAGATATAAAAACAAATACATAATATCACCAAAACATATCCTTTCATTTTTATTATATCATACAAACAAAAAAAACTAAACTTATTAAAAGTTTAGTTAATTAGTCCTTCTTTTTCATAGTAGGGAAAAGTATTACTTCACGAATAGTATCGCTTCCTGTAAGTAGCATAACTAATCTATCTATTCCCATACCCATTCCTCCAGCTGGGGGCATACCATATTCAAGTGCTTCAACAAAATCTAAATCCATTTCATTAGCTTCATCATTACCAAGATTTTTTTCAGCAACTTGTGCTTCAAATCTTTCATACTGATCGATTGGATCATTAAGTTCAGTAAATGCATTACCATATTCATTACCACATATAAATAATTCAAATCTTTGAGTAAATCTTGGATCTTTTGGATCTTTTTTAGCAAGTGGACTTATTTCAATTGGATGTCCAATTATAAATGTAGGTTCAACAATAGTTTCTTCAACATATTTTTCAAAAAACTCATTAACAATATGGCCATATTTAAAGTGGTCTTGCACCTCAATACCATGTTCTATAGCAAGCTTCTTAGCATCTTCAAAAGACATATCATCAAAGAAATTAATACCCGTTTTTTCACGAATTGCATCAACCATATGAATTCTCTTATACTTTGGTTTTAAACTTATATCATGTCCTTTATAAGTAATATCATAAGTACCAAGAACTTCCAAAGCAACACTACTAATTAATCCTTCAGCAAGATCCATCATACCTTCTAAATCACTATAAGCTTTATACATTTCAATAGTAGTAAACTCAGGATTATGTGTTCTATCCATACCTTCATTTCTAAATAATCTTCCTATTTCATAAACAGCATCCATACCGCCAACTAAAAGTCTTTTTAAAGGAAGTTCAGTAGCAATACGAAGATACATATCAATATCTAAAGTATTATGATGACATACAAATGGTCTAGCAGCAGCTCCCCCAAGAATAGTACCAAGAACTGGAGTTTCCACTTCTACATAACCAAGATTATCTAAATAATGTTGGATAGCACGAATAATTCTAGGTCTCATAAAAGCAACACGTCTAGAATCTTCATTCATTATTAAATCAACATAGCGTCTTCTAAAACGTTCTTCTGTATCAACAAGGCCATGAAACTTTTCAGGAAGAGGACGTAAAGCCTTTACTAAATGTTCATACTTAGTAGCACGAATACTTAGTTCTCCCATATGAGTTCTCATAACAGTACCTGTAATACCTACTATATCTCCAAGATCGCTCTTTTTAAATATTTCATAGGCTTCTTCACCAATATTATCAATTTTAACATAAATTTGTATTTGACCAAACTTATCTTGTACATTAATAAATCCTGCTTTTCCTTTACCACGCTTAGTCATAATACGACCTGCAATAGTAACTTCTTCACCAAGTTCATCAAGTTCTTCTACAGTCTTTTCTCCAAACTTTTCTCTTATTTCTTTTGTATTAGAGGTAACATCAAAACGATGCCCAAAAGGATCTATTCCTATCCTTTCTAAATCTTTAGCCTTTTCTCTCCTTACTAATTCTTGTTCACTAAATTGTCTCATTTTTATCACTCCTTTTATTAAATAAAAAAGTTAATGACAAAAGGGCAAACTACTCGCGGTACCACCTTTCTTATCATTAACTGATATCTCTAAAATATAACGGTTACAACCGGGCTAATGCCATCTCCACAGTTTTTAGAAATTACTAGATTTTTACTAAGTTTCACCAACCCTTAGCTCTCTACAAAAAACTACTAATAAATTCCCGCCAACAGGCCTGTTTCATCAATTTACGCATTTAATTTATCATTTTTATACATAATTGTCAAGCATCAAATTTAAAATATCAAAAAACTCACTTTCAGTTTTAGCAGTAGTAATCATACTTTTATATTTCTTAGCACCCTCTATTCCTCTTAAATACCAAAGAGCATTCGACCTTATTTCTAAAAGAGCACTTTTTTCGCCGTTATAGTTTTTCAATAATTCATAATGCTTTTTTATCATATTTATTTTATCACCAGAACTAGGAGTATCTATAATATCTCCTTTTTCCAAATACTCATTACACTCTTTAATAAACCAAGGATTACCAAGTAAAGCCCTGCCTATCATAACAGCATCACAACCTGTCTCATCAAGCATTCTCTTAGCATCATAAACAGTCTTAACATCACCATTTCCGATAACAGGTATAGAAACAGCACCTTTAACAAGTTTAATTATATTCCAATCAGCACTGCCACCATAGCCTTGGCTTCTAGTTCTACCATGTACTGCTATTGCGCTTGCTCCAGCTTTTTCGCAAACTCTAGCCACCTCAACAGCATTTATACTTTCACTGTCCCAACCACTTCTTATCTTAACAGTAACAGGAATATCAACAGAATTAACAACAGAAGATACTATATCACAAACTTTATCTAAATCTTTTAAAAGAGCACTTCCTGCGTGACCTTTTATAGCAACTTTAGGAACGGGACATCCCATATTAATATCAATAATTGCAGGATGAAACCTATCTTCAATTATTTTAGCAGCCTTCCCCATAGTAACAGAATCACTACCAAATATCTGAATAGCAATAGGCACATTAATATCTTCTATCCCATTAAGCATATCAAAAGTCTTTTTATTATTTCTAACAATAGCCTCACTACTTATAAGTTCAGTAATAGCATATCCAAGCCCCATTTCTTCACATATCTTAAAATAAGCAGGATTAGAAACACCTGCCATCGGAGCCAAAATAACTTTATTCTGTATTTCAATATTTCCTATTTTAAACAAAATACCACTACCTTTTTAAAACTTTGCCATAATTTATAAGAACATCTCTATAACCATTAGTAATAACATAATCATCGGCATATACATAATCATATCCAACGGGTGTATAATCGATATCTTCAACGATTTCAGAAACAACCTCAAATCGACCATCTATAGAATCTACTTTCAAAACCTTATAATCATAATCAAACTCTCTACCTTGACAAACGACATCATCAATATCATCTATTTTTTCATAATGACTACCAGTTTCAATAATTCCATCAGAGGTTTCCATAAACTCACAAACTTCTGCTTCATAGTAATTACGTGTGACATTTCTTAAGTCTTCAATAGGAACAATATTATTTTCATCCAAAAAATCATAAAAATCCTTATTACGAATTTCTTCATATTTATCAGAAATAACATCACATGATAACATCAAACTAGAATTAGCAATTATCATAGCACTTAGTGCATAACATTTTAAATTCTTAATTTTCATAACATTCATCTCCAAACGTAAAATAATAATATCATTATTTTTTCAAAAGTCAAGAAAAAAAGACCTATTATTATTTAAAAGCCTTTTTATCGTCTTTTTTTTCCATAATCAATTCTGGAAAGTATAAGCTAATATATTCATGAAAGCTCGGAATGCATTCACAAAGTTTAATTACAGTACTACTCCTATCTGCTATCCTATTTAAATTACTTCTCAAAAACTCAATTAATTTTTCATCTTTAACTACATAACGTTCATTATTATAATTCAAAACCGAAACACCAACTTGTTTACTTCCTTCGCCTCTTTTTTTTGATAGATATATTGGAAGACCTGATAAACCAAGCAAAAAATTACTATAAGTTTTAAATAAATCAATTGTTTCCATCTTAACAGGAATCGTATACTTATTTCTTAAGGCATTTCTTTCGGATTCAGTATTAGTTTTTAATAACTCATTAAGATAAAGCAATCTTAACAAATGATAACGATGCATTCCATTTTCTGAAATAAGAGCCCCGCCATTTTCAAGTTCAGTTATAACTATAGGTTCCTTATTAAAAGACGAATACAATCCAGACATTATATTGTCAGAAGAATAAGCTAACATTGTATCAGCTCTGTTATTATAATTTATAATTTTATCAGTATTTCTAGAAAAATAAAGATTTAGATTATTAACGATATTATCGCTGTCATAATTAGCAGGCTCTGACACAATACCAACTATATCTGATATACTTTTTTTGGTAAAAACAGGATCATTATATATAATATATCTTGAAATAATAGAATAATAATTATAAATATTATATACATGCGCCTCAGCCATTTTAGATATTTCATGTACATCTATTTTATTTTTCTTAAAAAAATCATTTATATTATCTACTACATATTCATTATAAAATTTATCAAAATCACCATTATAATTGGTCTGACAAAATGAAAAAACATATTTATTAATAAAATGATTAACAGAAACGTTTTTTCCATTTCTTAAAAAAATAGTATCTGCATCACCAATTTTTGGTAAAACATATTTTTCTATATATTGATCTGCCGAAATAGAACTTCCGTCAGGTAATAATAAAATACGTTTTTTTACAAAAGGATTAACAAAAAATGATTTTAATGCTTCCATACTATCACCATCACTATTTTATATTAACAGTATATCACATTAAATCTAAAAAAAAAAGAGACTAATTCTCTTTAGATAAAGCCTCTTTTAATTCATCTTTATTCATTTTTGAATAACCCTTTACCTCTTTTTCTTTAGCTAATTCTTTAAGTTCTGCCAAAGAAAGATCTTCTATAGGTTTTGATTTAATAGTTTCCATATCAACATCCTCTGGCATATGTCCATGTTCTACTAAATAATCAATTTGCTCTTTTGTTATAGTTTCATATTCAAGAAGAGCGTTAGCAATTAAATCCAATAAATGACGATTATCTTTAATAATCTTAGTTGCCTTTTTATAACAATCATCCATAATCTCTCTCATTTCCTGGTCTATTTCATATGCAACTTGTCCAGAGAAATTACGACTTTTATTATAATCTCTTCCCAAGAAAACACTACCTTCTTGAGTCTCAAGTTGAAGTGGTCCAAGCTTACTCATACCATATTCGGTAACCATAGCACGAGCAATCTTAGTAGCTTGTTGAAAATCATTGTGAGCTCCGGTTGTTATCTCATTAAATACTATTTCTTCTGCAACACGTCCACCAAGAAGACCACTTATACTTTCGAGAAGTTCTTTCTTAGTAGATAAATATGTTTCTTCACGAGGAAGCATTAAATTGTACCCACCAGCATGTCCACGAGGAACAATAGTAATTTTTTGTACTTCATTAGCCCCTTCAAGCTTAATACCTACAACAGCATGACCAGCTTCATGGTAAGCAACTATTTTCTTTTCTTTTTCAGTATATTGATGTGATTTTTTTGCAGGTCCCATAAGAACTCTATCATGTGCTTCATCTATTTCAGCCATAGTAATTTCGTTTTTATCACGACGAACTGCAAGAAGAGCAGCTTCATTAAGTAAATTTTCAAGATCAGCACCACTAAATCCTACTGTACGTTTTGCAATATTTTTAAGTGTAATACCTTTAGCAAAAGTCTTATTTTTAGCATGCACTTCAAGAATTTCCTCGCGTCCCTTAATATCAGGAAGCGAAACAGTGACTTGTCTATCAAATCTTCCTGGACGAAGAAGTGCAGGATCAAGTACATCAGGTCTATTTGTAGCAGCAATAATTATTATTCCTTCATTTGCACCAAATCCATCCATTTCAGTAAGAAGTTGATTAAGAGTTTGTTCCCTTTCATCATGCCCTCCACCAAGACCAGTACCTCTTTGACGACCAACAGCATCTATTTCATCAATAAATATTAAACATGGCGCAGTTTGTTTAGCTTGTTTAAACATATCACGAACACGACTTGCTCCAACACCTACAAAAAGTTCAACAAAATCAGAACCACTTATATAATAAAATGGAACATTGGCTTCCCCTGCAACAGCACGAGCAAGTAAAGTTTTACCAGTTCCTGGAGGCCCTACTAAAAGAACACCTTTAGGAATTCTAGCACCAAGTTTTTGAAATTTCTTTGGACTCTTTAAGAAATCAATTAATTCCTTAACTTCATATTTTTCTTCAACAAGACCTGCTACATCATCAAATGTAACCTTGTTTTTATCAGTACTAAGTTTAGCCTTACTTTTACCAAAATCAAATGATTTATTAGCACCTCCAACTTGTCTAGTTAAGAAAAATGCTGCAAAACCAATTAAAGCTACAAATGGTAAAAAATTAACTAAAATAGCAATAATAGAAGTACTACCTGGATCTTTTTTAACATTAACTTTAAGATTTTTTTCCTTAGCAACACTTACTACATCAGATACCAAACTATCAGAATAAGGCATACTAATAGTAAAGGTTTCTCTCTCTTCATATCCTTCAAGTTTACCAGTAATTTGATATATAGCAGAACTTTGCTTTGGAGTAATTTCAAGTTCAGTAACCTTATTACTATTTAAATCTTTTAAAAACTCATCATATGATAATTTATTAACTTTTACATTTGCGCCCTTCACAAGAAGTAAAACACCTAAAATAAATAGTATTAATAACATATATGACAAGAAAGTATTTCTGTTATTTTTCTTTATATTCATATTTGTCCTCCTTTTTAATAATACTTAAGTATTATATCACACTTTTTATTCTTTGAAACATCAAACTTAGATTTTTTAAGACCAGGTAACCAAACAATAGTATCTTCTGAATCAACAACAACAGGCCATAAATCTCTATTTTTAACAGGTATCTTAGAATCTATAAAAATATCTTTAATTTTTTTCGTTCCATTTAATCCCTTAACCTTCATCTTATCACCAGACTTTCTAGTTCTAACACGAAGCGGAAGCACTAAATCATTACTATTAAGCCTGCAATAATTATTATCACTTGTAGAAACATCATCAATTCTTTTTATGTTCTTTCCATTAGGTAAATTAACATAATCAAATAGTTCTATTTCATATTCATCAATTTGATCTGTTTCATTATCTAAATAAAACTTGCCATAGCTTTTTATAGCCTTAACACCATTAGGTAAATAAACACTGCTATTGGTACGTTTTGACTGCATCAAACTTTTTATTAAATCAGTATGAATATCAGCAATAAGAATTAAATCGTCTTGATAATAATCTTCAAGCATCTTATTAATTATTTTGTTTTGTATAACTTTATCAAGTTTTTCAAACTTCTCTATATCAACATACTTTCCATCAAAACAAACCATTTTAAATTTTTTTAAAGCCTCCTCTTCAATATAATTATCATACTCACTTAAAATAGCACTATATTTTAAAAATTTAAGGTGAACATTTTTATCTTCTTTTTTTAAAAATGGTAAAACATCTTTACGATATCTATTTCTCGTATATTTACTAGAAAAATTAGATTTATCAATTGCATAACTAATACAATTTTTCTTATCGTACTCAAGTATTTCATCCTTAGTAACAAATATTAAAGGTCTAGCAATATAATAACCATTCTTTTTAATTAACTTCTCAAATCCAGAATACCCATGTGCCGTAGAGCCCCTAACAATTCTCATTAATACAGTTTCGATTAAATCATCTCCATGATGAGCGGTCATTAAGTATTTAGCATTATATTTATTAACTAATTCCTCAAAAAATCTATATCTAATATTTCTAGCCTCATTATGAAAATTATCATCACCATAATTTTTAATAACCATACTCTCAAATATAATATGGTGTCTTTTGCAGTATTTTTCAAGATAAACAAGTTCATCATCACTTTCTACTCTAAGTTTATGATTAACATGTGCACATACAATAGAAATATTCATTTTTTTTCTATATTTAAGTAAAATATCCATAAGCGCCATAGAATCTGGTCCTCCAGAACATCCAAGGACAACAGTATCTCCCTCACTTAAAATTGACATTAAAAAATCATTTACCATTTTCATATAAATCACCACTCACAAAAAATTATAATAAAGCAAAATAAAAAAAGAATCAATACAAAAATAATAACAATAATGTTATTATTTCATTCTAATAATATATTCGTTTTTTCCAGAATAGAAGAATTTTTCCCTTGCATATTTTGCAACATATACAGGATCTTTTAATTTATTAACCTCTGACTTTAAAATATCTTCTTCTTCTTTCAATTCGTCTAACTTAGTATTAAGTTCTTTACTTTCCTTTTTCATATCGTATACATCGTTTAATATACTTCCAACTGAGTATATGATATAAACATTAATAGCAAGACAAATCAAAGTAACAAAAAAGATTCTCTTTGCCCTTTTTCTTTTTAACTTTTTGGAACGTCTCTTTGCCATAATCTCACCACCATACACTACCTCAATATAATTATAACAAAACAACTTTTTTTTTCAATACAAAGAACAAAAAAAGATTATACTTGACACACAAACTATGTAAATATAATCCTCGATAAAAATAGACCTAAAACAAAAAATAAAAATAAGTAAATATGTAAAACGCCGCCATTAATATTAATTATAGAAATAAGAAATATAATTGCTAAAATAAAATTAAAAATAATATTAAAATAGATCCTATACTTTGAAAGTACTAAATAAAACCTCAATCTAACAAATAAAAAGTAGTATATAAACCCCCATATAAAACAAAAAACAAAAGAAATAATTTGCTGACTAAGTATCATTTAAATAATTTTTCCATAAATGAAGACTTATTATTTTTTTTAATACTATCAAAATATGCAAAACTGTCTACATTACCCTTTATAGATATAATACCATCTTTAGTATCCAATCTTACAATCTCAAGACCTGAGCCTTTAATGGCTAAAAACCCCATATTTGTATCAAGTAAAAATTCTTCCTCATCAAAACTTTCTATCTTTTCTACTCCAGTTATATAGATAAGTTTTCTTTCATTAATAGTAATACCATGATTATAGCTAATATTTTCTGCTTGCCTTTCCATATTTTTTCCTCCTACATAAATGTATGCCAAAAAAAAGAAAGTAGAACAAAAAAAACACCCTAAGGTGTTTAATGATTCTATTCTTCAGCAGTATTGTATGCTTCTAAAATAGCTTCTTCAAATAATGCACGTGTTTCAGGATTGATTGGATGGGCTATATCACGATATCCACCTGTTGAAGTCTTTCTACTAGGCATAGCGATAAATAAACCATTATCTCCTTCAATAACACGAATATCATGTACTGCAAAGCAATCATCTAATAAAACAGATGCAATTCCTTTCATACGTGAACCTTCTTTTTCAATCTTACGTACATTTACTGATGTAATTTTCATCTACAATCCTCCTTTAAAAGCAAACTGCTTCTAATTCAATTTTATATTAATAAAAGAAGAAAAGTCAATACATTTGCACAAAAAAATAGAGTTTGCTAAATATTGACGTCCAAAACGCCAATCAGAACATCAGAATATGAAAAAGATTTTTTTATATTATCCGAATCTATAATGAAAACATAATTATAACAACTAGTAATAATTCCTTCAAATTCTTCGATTTGATTGCGACTACCATTATACCTAAACATGATTTTTTTATCCTTTAATGCAAGCATATCATTCCTTATCTTATCAATCATCTAGGATACCCCACATACATAGTACCATTAGTAATAATTCCCCCTATTCCGTCCTTTCCATATTTAGTTCTAGAAAGTATTTTCTTTAAATCAATTGGTTCATTCTTATTAGATAAACATATTGAAGAAGCAATAATCGCTGGATCAAGAGCATGAATATTTATTCTTCTAGGACTAGAAGCAAAATTAGAACCAGCTTTAATAAGTTCCTCATAATCAGACTGACAAGCCCCTGCAATTATAATAAGCTTTTCATGATCTTTCTCATATTCACGAGCAGCTTGTACCGCTTTAACAAAATTTCTACTATTCTTATAATTAGAAAGTTCTTTATAATCATCATCACGTTCATAGTAAGCATCATGACCAGTTATTACCAAAACATCAGGTTTAATTTTTTCCAAATGATCTTTTATTTTTAAATGAATCTTATCTTCAAGAATAACAACCCCAAAACTAGCAATATTCATATCTTTATAAAACTTAATACACCTATTTAAATAATCCTTATCACTATCGATATGAAGAACCTTTCCAGGAAGATAAAAATATTGATCTCTATTAAGATCAACACTATCTTGCATCCTTTCATATAAAGTCCTATCTTCTTTAGTTATATCATCAAATTGATCATCACATTTTTTTAAATCATCCAAAGAAGCATCCGCTATAAGTCTAATATTAACCCCCTCTAAAATAGCAACGTCATTATCAATTTCTTTTATCTTAAAAACTAAATCATGATTATGAGAAGACCTAGTTACATAATCTCCCACATTAAAAAGCATATAATCATCTCCGCTTAATTATATGCTTAACTTATTAGAAATTTCACAAAAAATATCAATAGAAAGCTGTTCTGCTCTAACAGATAAGTCATATCCATTAGAATTAAGAACTTGTTCTATCAAAGAAAGATTATATTCTTTCAAATTGTTTCTAAGAGTCTTTCTCTTAAACCTAAAACTATCTCTAACTAGTTTATAAAACAATGTTAAGTCTTTAACAAAAGTCCGATTTTTCTTGTAAAAAGATACTACAATGCTGTCAACATTAGGTCTAGGATAAAAGCTATTTCTATTAACAATAAACTCTTTTTTTACATCATAGTTATAATTCAAATAAACAGTCAAAGAACCATAGTTCTTAGTACCTACAGAAGCACAAAATCTGTCTCCAACTTCCTTTTGAACCATTACCCTTATCATTTCAATATCTAAATCTAAATCAATTATCTTCTCAAGTATTGGAGTAGTAATATAATATGGAAGATTAGCAATTACATATAAATTATCATAATCATATTTATTTAAATCGAAAAGAACATCTCTTTTCATAAAATCATCAAAATATATGTCATAGTTAGAATAATCACTAAGATTATACAAAAGTCTATCCTTAACTTCTAAATCTATTTCGTAACCGATAACTTTATCAAATTTAGAACAAAGATATTTAGTAAGCCTACCATCACCACATCCAATTTCAATAACTAAAGATTTCTCTTTAACAGGAATATCTACAATCTTTCTAACTATGTTTTCATCAACCAAAAAGTTTTGTCCATACTTTTTTTTAAAATTAAATGGTTCCATCAAATCACCAACACCATTTTAACACCATAAAAAAAATAAGGCAATCATTACACAGATTGTTCCTTATTTTCAGAAATAGTCTTAACATATTTTTTTCTAGTTAAAAGATCGCTTAAAACAAGTAATAAATTAGCAGCACCAAGCATATACAACATAACCTCAATTGCAGATAAATTATCTGCAAAATAAGCAGGGTTAAATTTCATTTGATATCTATAATATAGAATCATACTTTTATCAAACATAGCTCTAAAACAAATAATTATTATTATTAAAAATACAAAACAACTAACAAAATTAAACATTAAACTATTTCCAACCTTTTTACTCCTAGTAATTAAAGTTAGTAAAAAAGTAATAAGTACAAAACCAAAAGGTAAAAATACGTTAATAGCTTCTCCAAGTGACTTTTCAAGTCTTGAATAAGTCATCATTATTCCATATAAAACAAGCCCAAAAGAAACAACTAAAAGTATATATTTAAAAAATCCAAAAACTTTACTCAATATATCTTTCATTATCTACCTCCTCCAAACTCATTTACATACCAATTAGCAACATCATCAAGAATTGAAGCCATCATTCTATAATTATTAACTGTTAATTTAGTTTCATTTAAAAGCTTATTATATACGCCACTTCTTGTAGTATCTGTAGAAAAACTATAAGCGCTATTTCCAAGACCAGATTTAGCTAAATAATCAGCATTATCAATAACAATTTGTCTTTTTTGTTCAGTAATATTATACATTTTTTGAGCTGATGTACCAAGTTTATATGATTTACTAATAACTGTTATATTATAAGGAATTCCAAAAACACATGACTTATTATATTTTTTCAAAATTTCATCATTAGCCTTATATATATCTAAAGTATTAACTGAACTTTTACTTTCAAAAGTTGAAAAAGTTCCTTTATTTAATTGATTAATACAAGTTTGATAATAGTCATAAATAGGTTTAGCAGTAGAACCATAATTTACATTATTCACATTAACAGACTTCATCTTTTTATCTACACTTTTAAGAATATCTTTATACTCTTTATAATCAGCACTTTCATTCATACTAATAACTTGATTATATCTAATTTCCTTATAATGATAAACATTAATAATAAACAAAAATGATGCAAATACTAAACAAATAATCAAAACACAACTAGATAATAAATCAAAAAGTTCTCCAAAAAATTCTTTCATACAATCCTCCTAAACTCCTATATTAATTGCAAAACTAAAATCTAAGTCCTTATCTATATTATTACCCCAAATCTTAAGCTCATATGCATCAACAGATTTACCAGATATAGTAACATTATATAAATCATTAGTTTTAGAATTACTCAAACTACCATTTTTTACAACTTGTTGATTTTTTAATAACATATAGCCAATTTTACTTTGATCAATACTATCTAAACCATAATTAGGGTTTTCCAACTCAACTGAATATTTAAGATCTACATCATTTTTGTTTTCAACATTAAAATGATAAGTAAAAGAATTACCAGAATTATTATAATTAGCAAAAGACTTAATAGTTCCACCATAAGCTTTGTTTGAATGTATTACAGTTAATTTATATTCGTTATGAAATACTCCAATTGGACGACCAGTTAACTCTTTATCAAAAACAACAAGACCAAGTATAGCTGCAAGTAAAGAAGTAAGAATCAAAAATATCGCCAGTCCTATTAAAAACGGAGCCCCAAAAAACTTTCTAACATAAATATGGTCATCAACCCCAAGTTTACTATGTAATTCTTCATCAGCAACTTCTTCTTTAAAAATTAATTCTTCAGTATTAGATACATAGTCATCATTATTATTCTGATTCATCATCAACCACCTCTTTTAACTTCTTTTTAGCCTCAAGTGCTCTTTCACTTTCTAATTCTTTGTTTTTGCTTTTTTTACCAACAGCCCTAAATAGTTTCAATATATCACTAATAATAATTCCTAAAGCAGGTATAATTATAGCAACAATCCAACCAGTTTTACTAACCAAAAATTGTTGAATATAACCAGCCTTTGGTATTTTAAAAATAACCTTTCCTAAAACATAATCGCTTTTAATAACTTCACTATCTGCAGTATTATTGTTATCACCTTTTGTTTGATATGAATATTCACCATTAACATTGTATACCTCTTTTACTCTATGGGTAATAGTAATACCACCGTTATTATTAGAAACAAAAGTTATAACATCACCCTTGTTATATATATTGTTATCTTCTTTATATGTTACAACAACATCTCCAGCTTTAATCGTAGGATACATACTTTGAGTAAGTATTGTATAAAAATTTGTTCTAACTTCACCTAAACGATCATTACCTGCCAAAAACCTAACCCTAACAATATAAATGACAATTATTGCAATTAAAAGTACTAAAATAGTAAATATAGCGGACGAAATAATTTTAAAAATTCTATTAATTACACTTTTCACACTAACCAGCCCTTTCAAAATTATTCGTAATAAGCGTCTACTGCAACTTTACATCCAAATTGTTTTGATTCCTTATAAACATTCGCATCATAAGAATACCACATTCTAAAAACGTAATCACTAGTTGAACTACTAGTTAAAGTTTTTCTATAAATTACCTTTCCACCAGCACGATATTTACTATTAGGTAAATCACTATAATTATTAACTATATTCTTATTTATAGAAACATCTTTACCATCTTCGGTTAAATAAACTCTAATATCTTTTTCATCAATAGTATTACCTTCTATAGGAATAAGTGATATTTCATAGACAATTTTGCCCTTTTTAATATTTTTCATAGTAGCAGAAATATTAAAATCAAAATATTCTTTATCCCCAGTAAGTTTCATACCAACTTCATCACGAGTAGGAAGTACATTAGTCATATAAATATTATTAGATTTCTCACTAAAAGAAAAAAGTATTGTACCTGCTTCTACTTGCTTAGTAGGAGTCTTTCTTTTAGATGGAGTATAGCCATTAGAAGGAGTAGGACTATTTTCCTCCTTTTTCTTTTTAGTTTGATCAACAACAATATCAGTACCAACATCAATAACATTAGTACTATCACCATTATAATAAGTATTAAATATAGCAAAAGATAAAGATGCAACTAAAAATATTAAACAAATAAGAAAAACTAACATTAAAAGGAACAACCTATGATCATCCTCTTCAACAGTTAAGATCTCATCAGCAACCTGATCTGCAACATCTTGTTCATATAAATCAAATCTTTTATCATCATTATTCATATTCACACCTACTATTCTAGTATACCTATACTACTATAGTACCACAAAAAAATTAAATTTAAAAGAAAAATATTGCAATATGCAATATTATTTTCAAAAAAAAGACCATTGATTAACAATAGTCTATTTTATTAAGCTTGTGCAGCTACAACTTTAACTTTAAAGCTATATGTTTCAGAAGCTGAAGTTTTCTTATGTTGAGCACTACCATCTTGTTGTGGAATAGTTAAATTTCCACTATTTTCAGTATCTGAATTAGCAGCATCAGTAGGTAAATCATAAGTATCTGCTAAATAAGCTTTTACTTTAAATGTATCAGTTAAATGACCATTATTTAAAGTACCATTAGTTACATAGTGATCTTGAATAAGATTTAAATCACCATGATCACTAGCAAAACTTGAAATAAGAACACCACCAGTAGCAGATCCTTTTACATAAGTGCTATTTTTTTGAATAGCTACCTTAACATAATTATCACCTATAGTTGCACCAGTAGTAGGTGTAGTAGTTATATCACTAAGACCAACTTCATAGTTAACTGACATTGTAGTATTTGTGCCAAAATCACCTTCAACTGTAAATGTTGTTTCATTATTAGTATCAGCCATACCAGTAGCATCATCTTCAGGATATTGGTTAGTAATTTCAATATTATTATGTTCAGTATTATCATCAAAAGCAACTGAAACCGTACCAGTTTTTAAAACATTTTCTTTAGTACCAGTACCAGTAAATGTAAACATTGCAAATGATACACCAACAACTGCAATAACTAATACAAGTATTCCAATAATTGATAGAATTAAAGTCTTCTTATTATTATTGTTTTCCATATATATCTCCTTTCGTTATATTTAAATTAATATTATTCCAATCACAATACTATGGTTGTGTAGTAATTGGATCAACATGTGAATCGACATTAACTTTTGCATGATATTCTTTGCCAGTTACATCATCATAATCAACAGCTTTATCAATCCACAATCTTAAAGTATAATTAGTCGTTTTAGTAGCTGTATCTGAAGCGGTAAATACATCTGACTCAGCATGAAGCAGTTTAGCGCCACTATGCATAGAAGCACTTCCTAAAGCGCTAATCAAAGTACCATTTTGACCGGTTTCACTAACAAAAGTTCCTTCTTTTTCCAAATATGCCTTTACTTGATTATCGGCCATAGAAACATAGTAACCTTCTTGCCCTTCAGCAACAGTTGTTTCAACTTTAGTCAAACTAATTTGATATGGTACAGTAAGAGCATTATCAGCTTTAGTTGAAACTGTAAAATCAAACCTACCACGATTAGTTTGAGCTTTACCATCAGTATCTGCCATTGGCATAGCATCTTCAACTAAAATAGCATTACTTGGTTCGTTATAACTTACCATAACTGTACCAGTTGTAACAGTATTAGCTTCAGAAGTAAACACAGTTGAATATGCTGCAAATGAAATACCAATTACTGCTACTACTAAAATAGCAACACCTAAAACTGAAAGAAGCACTTTCTTTTGACTATTTTCCTTCATTTCCATAACTTATCCTCCTTTACTATATAAATCATATAATATAAAAAGTCAAAAATCAATAATTTTTTCATATTTTTTTCATGAAATTTACACAATTATATAAATAAAAATAAATGCATTTTAACGCAAACCTTATAAATAAAAGAAAAATATGATTATTTTACAAATCATATTTTAAAAACTTTTTATCTTATATTAAGTCTAAATAAATTTATAACATTATTACTTGTTATATTAGCAACCTCATCAAAGCTTAAACCAAGTAAATCAGAAATAAACTCACACACAAGTTTTACATTACCAGGTTCATTTTTTTCTCCCCTTATAGGCGACAAATAAGGGGAATCTGTTTCAAAAACAACTCTACCAAGTCCTATTTCCTTTATAACATCCTTTAACTTACTGTTTTTAAAAGTAACAACACCTCCAATACCCAAATAATATCCTAAATCAAGATACTGTTTAGCAACCTCTAAAGATCCAGAAAAACAATGAATGACTCCAGAGAGATTATACTCTCTTAATATATTATATGTATCTAAAAAGGCATCTCTTGTATGAATAACTACAGGTTTGTTATATTTTTTAGCAAGATCAAGTTGTCTTCTAAAAAGTTCCTTTTGCTCTTCCATATCTTCTTTTCCATAATGATAATCAAGTCCTATTTCACCTACTGCTACTACTCTATCATTCATTAAGCATTTTTCCAAAAAATTGTAATCATCTTCCGTAACACTAGAAGCCATACTAGGATGATAACCAGCACTTAAAAAGATATTATCATATTTATCTAATAGTTTGATATTAAGTTTATTATCATCTCTTTCAGAGCCACTGACAATTAAATACTTAACGTCATTTTCTTTTGCCTTTTCTATGATTTCATCTATATTATAATCTTCATTAACTAAATGACAATGCGAATCAATTAACATAAAATCACCCACTACAATTATATCATAAAAAAAGATACAAATAATGTATCAAACTACCTTATTTTATATAAAAAGTAAAATAGTACCAAAAAATAAGAAAAATCTATAATGTTAGGTTCTAGTACTATCATAGTTAAAAACAATACTACTACTAATGTATTAATTACTGTCCTAGTATCAGTAAGCATTATTTTATCTCCCTTCCTATTATTTTTAACTGCATTCTAATTATAAAAATAAAAAAATAGAAAAAACAATAAAAAAAGAGCATAAACCATAAAGTTTACACTCTATTTTACTATTTTCTTTCAAATAATACTTCAGATTCTCCAACTGTAAATGACTCTTTAGTTTCAATATTATTAAAATCAGTAGCAACTACTCCAAGTTGAGAAAATATTCGTTCAGCGGTTTCTGGCATAAAAGCTTGAAGTAGTACAGCACCTATCCTAATAGCTTCAAGTAAATTAAATAATACCGTTTCAAGTCTTTCATTGTTATTTTCATCCTTAGCTAAAACCCATGGTTCGTTTTCATCTATATATTTATTACTACGTCTAAATATATCAAACAAAGCATCTAAAGCATCTGCAACGCGAAGTATTTCCATCTTTTCAAAAACAGTTGTTTTACAAGTATCAATATAATCAAAAAACTCTTTGTCTTTATCTATATCAACCTTTCTATTAATTACAGTACCATTAAAATACTTATTAACCATAGTAATTGTTCTATTTACTAAATTTCCTAATGTATTAGCAAGATTAGAATTTAACGATTCAATTAAAAGATCTGTAGTAAAATTACCATCTGAAGCAAAAGGCATTTCATGTAACATATAATACCTAACTGCATCAACACCAAACTCACTAACTAAATCATCAGCATACACTATGTTTCCTTTCGACTTACTCATCTTATCATTACCCATTAACATCCAAGGATGTCCGAATATTTTTTTAGGCATTGGTAAATCAAGAGCTTTAAGTATAATTGGCCAATAAATAGTATGAAATCTTATAATATCTTTCCCTACTAAATGTAAATCACAAGGCCAATATTTATTAAATAATTCTGCATTTTCACCATCAGGATTATACCCTAAGAAAGTAATATAGTTAGATAAAGCATCTATCCAGACGTATATAACATGCTTTTTATCAAAGGATACAGGAATTCCCCATTTAAAAGAACTTCTACTAACACATAAGTCTTCCAGACCAGGCTTAATAAAATTATTAATCATTTCATTTTTTCTAGATTCAGGCTCAATAAATTCTTTATGAGACTCAATATATTCTTCAAGCCATTTTGCATACTTACTAATCTTAAAAAAATAAGCCTCTTCTTTAGCCTCTATAACATTCCTTCCACAATCAGGACATTTTCCATCCACAAGTTGTGATTCAGTCCAAAAAGATTCGCAAGGAGTACAATATAAACCACTATATTCGCCTTTATAAATATCACCCTGCTCATAAAGCTTATTAAAGATTTTAGTAACTACATCTTTATGACATTTATCGGTAGTTCTAACAAATTTATCATAACTAGCATTCATTGTATCCCAAATACGCTTAATTTCGCCAGAAACAAAGTCAACATATTCCTTTGGTTCTTGATTATTATCTTTTGCTTTATTCTCAATCTTTTGTCCATGTTCATCCGTTCCGGTTTGAAAGTAAACATCATATCCTTGAAGCCGTTTAAAGCGAGCAATTGCATCTGCTAAAACAACTTCATATGTATTACCTATATGTGGTTTTGCAGAAGCATAAGCAATAGATGTTGCAATATAAAACTTTTTATCCATTATTATCACCTCTCTAATATTAAAAATATGACAAAAAAAAGAAACATTTCTAAGGACGAAATATTTCCGCGGTACCACCTTAATTCAAAAGCGCTCAACATAATAACGGCATAAACCGGGGAATACTCCCTGCATCAAGAAATCATACCAATTAATACCCAGTATTTACTTTCACCAAACGTAAACTCTCTAAAACCAAAAGTATTAATTTCACTTTCTTTCATCACATTTAATGAACTAATATTACCACAAAATTAAAAACTATTCAATATATTTTCCTAAAAATTTTGAAGCAATCATTCCAGTCTTTATAATAAAATCATCAATTTCTTCATCTAAAGACATAATTATAACAGCACCAACAGCATCACCACCGGTGATAATCGGAGCAATAATATAGCTCGCATTTGTACTTAATCCATCAACAATAGAAATAATCTTTTTTTCTTTAGAAGAAACAACAATTCTACTTTCAATAAGCTTTTCTAGTTCAGAAGAAATACCCTTATCAAGATATTTTCTTCTTAAATCACCAGAAACTGCTACCACTTTATCTCTATCAACGATAATTACATTATTCCCAATTTCAGAATATATAGAATCAGTATATGTCTTATAAAAGTTTTGTAGTCCTTCCAAAGGTGAGTATTTTTTAAGAACGATATTATCACTACTTAAAAATATTTCAAGCGATTCCCCATCTTTTATTCTAAGTGTTTTTCTTATCTCTTTAGGAATCACTATTCTTCCTAAATCATCTATTCTTCTAACAACCCCAGTATTTTTCATTTCAAGCCTCACTTTCACTATAATTATTTTTTGCAAAATAAACAAAATTATTCTCTATTTTTAACCAATAAATTATATCTCTATTATAATATCTATACTGCCTTATTTTATCTGGTAATTTTTACCAATTATTGAATAAAAAAAAGAACTATAAAAGTTCCTTAAATAATTTATTAAAACATATAGGAATATTATCACAATCTTTATACATAAGTTTAATTCCGATTAAATCATTTTTATATGAAAAAATAAACTTTTTATTAATATCAAGAGCTTTTATAAATAAGTCTTCATAATCTATTCTTTCGGAAGTTGTCTTATCCAAAAATACCTCTCTATATATATTATTATCAAAAACTCTCAAAATTCCTAGTTTTTTGCATAAATTTTCAAATAATTGTTCATTCATATATGAAACTAGTTCAAAATCCACTGGACCAAATCTATCTTCAATTGAAGCCTTAACCTCTTTTAAAGACTCAAAAGAATCAATACTATTGATCATTTTATGAATTTCTATTTTTACATCTTCATCTTTAACATAACTATCTTTGATGTGTGAAAAAACATTTATATTAATTGATTCTTCCTTTTCTTCTTCTACCTCTATACCCTTTATCCTATTAACCTCTTCATCAAGCATTTTTAAGTATAAATCAATACCTACAGAATCTATAAATCCCGCTTGATCACTTCCAAGTATATCGCCTGCCCCACGAATTGATAAGTCACGAGCAGCAATAGCAAAACCACTTCCAAGCTCTGTAAAATCCTTAATAACTTTGAGCCTTTTAACAGCTTTTTCAGTAAGGACACGTCCCTTTTCATACATTAAATAAGCATACGCAAGAGAATCGCTTCTACCAACTCGTCCACGTATTTGATATAACTGACTAAGTCCAAATCTATCTGCATCCATAATAATTAAACTATTTACATTTGGTATATCTACTCCCGTCTCAATAATAGTAGTACATACTAAAACATCAAATTTGTGATCCACAAATGAAGACATAACTTCCTCAAAGGAATCCTTATCCATCTTACCATGAGCAAAATTTATACTAACATCAGGTAAAAGTTCACGAAACATATGAACCTTTCTTTCAATATCTTCTACCCGATTATAAAGAATAAACACTTGTCCTCCCCGGGAAACCTCTTTATATACAATTTCACGAACTAACTTTTTATCAAAAGGAGTTACATAAGTAACAACAGCTTTTCTATTTTTCGGAGGCGTTTCAATCAAAGATAAATTCTTAATACCAAGAACAGCCATTTGAAGTGTTCTTGGTATTGGAGTAGCAGTAAGAGTAAGAACATCAATATTACTTTTCATTTCTTTGATCTTTTCTTTTTGAATTACACCAAAACGTTGTTCTTCATCAATAACCAAAAGTCCTAGATCTCGAAAAACAACATCAGAACTAAGACCACGATGAGTAGCAAAAAGTATATCAATCTCACCATTTTTTAATTTTTCTAAAGTCTTTTTCTGTTCAGCTACAGATATAAATCTATTTAAAATACCAATATTAACAGGGTAATTTTTAAATCTATCAAGTGCAACATCAAATTGTTGCCTACACAAAAGAGTCGTAGGACACAAATAAAAAACTTGTTTGCTATCAAAAACAGCCTTGAACATAGCACGAAAAGCAACTTCCGTTTTACCATAACCTACATCACCACATAAAATACGATCCATAGGAATAGTGCTTTCCATATCAGCTTTTATTTCCATAGTAGCCTTTTCTTGATCAGTAGTAAAATCATATTCAAATTCACTTTCAAACATCTCTTGAAGAGGAGTATCCTTACTAAAAGCAAATCCTTTTTTTATTTGACGTTCCGCTTGAATACGAATAAGTCTTTCAGCCTCCATTCTTATCTTTTCACGAATACGTTGTTTAGCTTTCACCCAAGCAGTACTACTTAAAGAATTAATATTAGGTACATAACCATCCTTACCATTATACTTACTAATTAATTCTATCTTAGAAGCAGGTATATATAATTTATCACCTTTCGCATATAAAATTTCTAAATAATCAGATAAGACGCCACCCTTTTTAAGAGTCTTAATACCATTATAAACACCAATACCATGAAAACTATGAACAACATAATCTCCAATTTCAATCTTAGATAAATCACGTATTCTAGAAGTGTTTTTAAAACGAGTTTTCCTATGCATAACTGTCTTACGACCAAAAAGTTCATAATCAGTTAAAAATATAAATTTATCTTTCTCAAAACCTTCAGCTAATCTTTTCTTAACAATATTAACCTTTCCCGGTAACACATCATAAAAATCAGTAAGAACATAAGAAACCTCAAGTTCATCCAAAAACTTATTAATATTTGAGGTATTAGTACATATTACAACAGTCTTACCGTCTGAAATAGATTTTTTAATAAACTTATTAATTTCTCCAAAGTTTTCTCCAAACATCGGAACAGAACGCACATCAAAATTAATAATATTACTTAAATTAAACTCACTTACATCATTGTCAAAGTCAAAATAATAAACTTTATTCTTAACTTTTATATCAAGTAAATTAAAATAAAAATCAGAATAATCATAATCAAGTTCAAAACTATCAGAAACTAGTCTTTCATATGAAAATTTAACTTGATTATAATCCTTATAAATAACAATAGGATTATCTAAATAATCATATAAAGAAGCATTACCATTAGTAGTTTCATTAAAAGGTAAAATCAAAAATTCTTTTAATTTTTCTATAGACTTTTGACTATCTAAATCAAAATATCTAATAGACTCAATATCATCCCCAAAAAATTCTATTCTTATAGGATTATCAGCATTAATAGGAAAAATATCAAGAACAAAACCACGAATTGCAAAATCTCCCATCTTTTCAACTATAGAACACCTGTTATAACCAAAGGATGCAAGTGTTTCAAGAATATCATCTTGAGAAAAACTGTCACCTTTTTTTAAAATAATATTACGATCACTAAAAGTTTTGACATCAGAAAGCTTTCTCGTAAAACCACGAACATCAGTCAAAACAATACGTTTATTATTGCTAATTAAATCGTTTAAAACATTGATTCTATCAACTTTAAGTTCAGGACTAACCGCACTACCGTCACTAAAACTAAACTCATCGTCCTCAAATAAAACAACACTATCATCAAAAAATTTATTGTATAAAGATCTAGCCTCCAACATATTTGAAGTAACAATAAGAATAGATTTATCATAATCAATAAACATCTTCTTAATTACAAGCGCAAAAAAACCACTGGACAAATTAATTAGCCCCGTGTTATTTTTATATTCAAAATCAGTAAGTTTATCAAAAGCATTCATAAACATCACCTAAATTCAATAATATACTTCCAAAAAAGCAAACTAATTATACTAAAAAGTAAAAAGAAAATCAAGAAATTTAATAAATAATAATTATCCTATCTAATAATTATCATTTATTAATGTATTCTTGTAAAACCGATGTAACACGTAAATATCCCAAATTAGTTAAATGAAGTCCTTCCTTAGTATATAATCTTTTAAGGTTTCCTTCCTCATCTGTAAGACTATCAAAAACATTTATATAAGTAACACCATTTTGTAAACACATTTGTTTTATTTCTTTATTAATAGATTTTATATTTTTATTATAAACTTTATGTTCCTTATTCTCGTTAATTAACTTTTCATTTATTGGGTAAATAGATTCTACAAAAATATTAGCAGCAGGACGATTCAGCTTAATATCATTAACTATAGTTTCGATATTTAATAAAATATCATCATCATTAATATCATGCAAAATATCATTTATTCCCACTAAAATAATCACATCAGAAGGATTATATTGGTATACGTCCTTTTCTATTCTTTCAAGTAAATCTTCCGTTTTATCTCCACCAACACCTTTATTAATAATGTATGGTTCATGAAAAAATTTATCCAATTTATATTGTTCAGTGATTGAATCTCCAAAAAATACAATATTTTTCATATTATTACTAGAGTCATATTTACTATACTGAATTAAGTTAAACACAATTGATATAATAAGTAACACACATAATAAAGTAATAACTATTATATATTTGCTAATAAATTTCAACCTTTTCATAATAACCCTCCAATTAACTAACTATTATAGCATAAATATTAAAAAAATATTAAGAATACAAATACCTAAGCCATTTAAACTTTTCTAGTTTTGATAATCTTTCAATGATTATAGAAACAACAATTACCAAAATAATACTTATTATAAACTCTAAAAAAGATAAATTAAACCCAATCCTATGCTTTAAAAATTTAATCCCCAAAACAACAAAAAAATTAACAAAAGGATGAAGAAAATAAATTAATACTCCAACAATACGAATTTTCTTATATACAATACTATTCGGAAGTTTTATGTGAGAAGCTATATAAAATAAAAAGAAAGTAGCAGGTAGTAAAAACAAAAACATATTATAATCCTTAGGATTAGAATAATGTTTAAGTAAATAAAACTCAGCAAATAATAAAATCATCGAAACAAAAAAGCCAATTGCAGCAACACGAAACGACATATTAATTTTTTTGTTAGCCATTATAGCACCCATTAGCACAAAAATAAGACCAAAAAATATACTGTTACGAGTAGTTTCAAAAATAGTATCATAACCACTTATAATAATTCTAAATAAAGTAATATCCTTTAAAGGACGAATAAAACCATAATAAGAATCACCAAATAAACCTATAATGTACAAAATAAAACAACAAACAACAATATTCTTTATACTAATTTTCTTATCTAAAAGATACCCTAATATAACAATAGAAACAACTAAAGAAATCAAATACCATAAATGATCAGTATAGCCAACAAAAAGAATCACAGTCCATACACCAATCATTCTTAGTAATTTCAAACAATAAGGCTTTACTTTATATATACCAAAATCTTCAAATCCAGTTTTTCTAAATAATAAAAAACCAGAAGTCATAAAATAAAAAGGCACTGCGATTCTACAAAAATAATTTTTAAGAAAAAAGTTTAAAGAGTCAGCATGTATAAAATAATCAGGAGCAAAAGGTTTAATATGAATAATACAAACCAAAAAAGCACAAATAAATTTCATTAAATCTATACAATTAAACTTATATCCATCAGGTAAGTCAGTTAAAGAATAATTTATATCCAATTTATCATATACAAATTTTTTAATTGCCATAATCACACCTCAATCAATACACAAAAAAACTTATTAACAATAATTGTTAATAACTAATTATACTTACTCATTAATTTTTCAAAATCCATTATTACAAAATCATTTAATATATCCACAGTCTTAGGTAAAAATTTATCAATAGAATTGATATCATTCTTAGAAAATTTTCCTAATACATATTCTTTAGTATTAATATTTTTATTATTAGAAATACCAATTCTAAATCTTTTAAAATGATTAGATCCTAAACATCTCTCAATATCTTTAAGACCATTATGACCACCACTTGACCCAAATAATCTAAGTCTATAGTCTAAAAAATCCAAGTCAAGATCATCACTAATAACAAGTATATCTGAATAATCTACATCATAATAATTAGAAAAATTTTGAACAACTTCACCTGATAAATTCATATAAGATAAAGGTTTAACAAGCAATACCTTTTCTCCAGCAACAAATAAATCTTTATATAAAGCATTAAACTTATTCTTATCAATAGAAATTCCTAAACTTTTAGCAAAATTATCTAGTACAATAAAACCCATATTATGTCTAGTATTTTCATATTCTTTACCAGGATTTCCCAGTCCTACAATCATCTTCATAAAATCACCTAACCTTTATATTCAACAGTTATAACTTTAGAATCTTCAGTCTCCATTTTACAAGTTCTAGCAAAAATATCAACAGAAATAACCTTCCCTGCTTCTCCATTAGAAACTATTTTATCCCCAACCTTAGGAAGACCTTTTTTATAAACACTATAATTATCATTTTCATAAGATAAACAACACATAAGTCTACCACATACACCATTTATTTTTTGAGGATTTAGTGCTAAGTTTTGATTCTTAGCCATATTTATAGAAACACTATTTAAATCTCTTAAGAAAGTAGCACAACAAAGTTCTCTACCACATTGACCGCATCCTCCAACAATTTTAGCCTTATCTCTAACACCAATTTGTCTAAGTTCTATCCTCGTCTTATATATAGCAGCAAGTCTTTTAACTAAATCTCTAAAATCAATACGAGTATCTGCTAAAAAAGTAAATAAAAGCTGTTTTCTATCAAAAGTAAAAGAAGCATCTAAAATTTGCATATCAAGGTCAAGATCTAAAGCAATTTTTCTTGCATCATTCAAAGCCTTCTCTGCATCTACCTTATTCTTTTCATTAACAGATATATCATTTTTAGAAGCAATTCTAACAATACTCTTAAGTTCAGAATTAAGTTTAGTTTCATCAACCTCTATAAAATCAGTAACTACAGTACCAATTTGTTCTCCTTTTTCCGTAGAAACAATAACAAAATCACCTTTATTAAGCTTAATATTGTTAGCCAAAAAATAATATATCTTTTTAGAGCCACTAAAACTAACTCCAATTACCTTTTTCATACTAAACACTTCCCATACTAATAATAAAATTATCTAAAAATAAATTAATATTTACATTATATTTAAGATCAAAAATAAATTTATCGATAATTTCCATTTTTTTTATTATATCATGAGTATTATTTTTTTCAGCAATTTTTTGAATATCTATATCAAAAGAACTACACTTAACTTTCCTATTAAGTAAATAATTAAGAACATCAAAATATAAGTAATAACCAAAACACAAAAACTCATAAATACAATCCTTTAAATCATAAAAGTTAGATTTTGTAAGAACTGAAGTCCCTTTTTGTTCAAACCTCAAATAAATATCAAAAAAATTACTAACATATTCCTTTACAAAGTCTTCATACCTAACATCAGAATCAGTATCATATAAAGAAACAAAAATACCATCATAAACATTATCATCATTAATTAAACTAACTATTTGACAACGAGATACAATAGTAGGCATCACATTAATAACATTATCACATAAAAGTATAGCAATAACATCGCCTTCAGGTTCTTCAAGAAACTTAAGTAAACTATTCGCAGCATTTTTATTTAAATCTTGCACATCACAAAGAATATAAACTTGCCTTTTATTATCAGTAGATTTCATAGAAAAATCAGACTTTAAAGTAACAATGTCAACCTTTTTAACAGCCCCATTATTACCTATAATTTTTAAATTTGGATAATTGCCATTATCGATTAAATTACAAATTCTTTCATCATATACTCCATCACACAATAAAAATTTAGCTAAATCAAGCGCTAAATTAAATGAATATGAAACACCACAAGTTTCAATTAAATAAGCATGAGAAACATGACCAGCATTATTACTGACATTAAAATAATCATAAAACATTTTTTGAGAATCACTATACTTATCTAACATAAAAACTCCTATCAAAAAATCATAAAATATACAACAATCAACATAATTAGCCCAGGAATACCTAAAAATCCTACAATCAAAATAGTAAAAGTATTAATAGGAATAAAAATATCCAAACTAACAGCCACTTTGTTAAAAATATACAAAATAAATGGTGACAAAAGAAAAGGTCTAAAATAGTTTATCACTTTTTTCAAAGTAAACACCTCAAAAAAATATATGACCTATAAAACTAATCTAAAACCTCTTTTCTATTCTTAAACGCTGATTCCAAAGTAAGAGAATCAATATAATCCATATCTGCACCAATAGGTATCCCATTAGCAATCCTAGAAATAACAATATCACTATCATCTAAACTTTTTTTAATATACAAAATAGTAGTATCAGCCTCAATTCCAGACTTAGTAACAAAAATTATTTCCTTAACATTATCCCTTTTTACCCTTTCAAAAAGACCTTTCAAATCAATATCGTTAGGACCAATATCATCAAAAGGAGAAATAAGGCCACCTAAAACATGATAATATCCTGTAAAACTACCAATCTTTTCAAGTAAAAAAACATCCTTAGCATTCTCAACAACAATAAGTTCATCCTTATTTCGTCCCTTATCACTACAAACAAAACATAATTCTTGATCAGTAATACAATTACAAATTTTACATTCTTTTATATCATTCTTAACACTACTAATACTATTATTAAAAGCTTCTATATCATCATCATCAAAATCATACAATAAAGAAAACGCCATTCTCTCTGCAGATTTTTGTCCAACACCTGGAAACTTTTTAAAACTATCTATTAAATCATTAATGCATTTAGGAAACATATTACATAAGTCCATTCATCATACTAGAATATTTACCCATCTTTTGTTCAGTAGTCTTATCAACCTTTGCAAAAGCATCATTAAGAGCTAAAACAACCATATCTTCAAGCATAGATATATCATCATTTGCTAAATCCTTAGCACCTTCTAAAAATTTAACCTCAACAATTTCCTTAGTTCCCTTAACTTTAACAGAAACTAAAGAACTATTCCCTTCAAAAATAGAATTATCTATTTCTCCCTTAATACCAGTAATTTCTTTTTGCATTGCTTGTGCTTGTTTCATTAAAGCTTGCATATTCATAATAATTTCCTCCTTATTTTATTTCAACAATATCATTTCCAAAAACACTTTGAGCAGTTTTCAGAGCCTCTGGAATATCTCCAGTAGATTTCTCATCTATTATAACATTATTTTTAAAACTATGTTCAATATAATTATACTTTTTTCCTTCTTTAATATCAGAAACATATTTATCTTTTAGTTTATGCCATTCATCTGTTAAAATAAAAACAATATTATAAGATCTTCCCATAACCAAATTAAATAAAAGTTCAAGTTTAGTAATATTTCTATTACCATTATCAACAATAGAATCATAATCTGCAGAAATTATAACATCCTTTTCACCAACAACCTCCACTGTAGAATCTAAAAAATAAGAGACAAGAGAAGAAAACTCCTTGTTATGAACATAATCATAAAACCCTTTCCACTTATTAACAATTTCACTTTTCAAATCTTTATTAGCTAATGCAAAAGCATTATTTATAATAATATCAAAGTCTTTACGTCTGTTTTTAAACGTTTGTTCATTTTTTAAAACTTTTTCTTCAGACTTATTAACATTTCTTAATTCTTCATTATTCTCTAAAATTATTTCCCGGGAAATAATTTTAGTATCATTTTTTACTTTCGAATCATCAGATATAGATTTTATAATCTTAAACATCTCAATTTCAAAAAACAACATCTGATTAAAAGAATTTCTAAGACCATTAAATATATTACTAACACCATTAACAATCTTTATAAAATCATCAGAAGACAAAGAAATACTATTATCCACGCTTAAACTACGAAGATAAGTAAGCAACTGTTCAGTAATAAGTTCTATACTTTTTCCATGATTTACCAATCTTTCTACAGAATCAAAAACACTTTTAGTATTACAATTGCAAATATCAACAAAAAGCTCAGAAATAATATTATTATCAACAAGTCCCACAACATCATAAAACAATTGCTTATTTATAACATTAGAATAAGATAACAATTTATCTAAAAGACCTATTGAATCTCTCATTCCCCCATTACAATAAGAAGCAATAAGTTTCAAAACGTCTTCATCAGCATCAATATTCTCCTTAGTACAAATATTAGATAAACAATCAACAATATCATCAACACTAATACGCTTAAAATCATAACATTGGCATCTAGAAATTATAGTTTCAGGCACCTTATTTATTTCAGTAGTAGCTAAAATAAATATTACATGCTTTGGAGGTTCCTCCAAAGTCTTAAGCAAAGCATTAAAAGCACTTGTAGATAACATATGTACTTCATCAATAATATATACTTTATATTTAGAAACACTAGGCATCAAAACAACACTATCACGAATAGATCTAATTTCATCAACCCCATTATTTGAAGCAGCGTCTATTTCAATAATATCAGGATTACTTCTATCATTTATAAGTTTACAACTATCACATTCATCACAAGGATCAAAACCATTCAATTGAAAACAATTAACAATCTTAGCAAGCAACTTAGCAACAGTAGTTTTTCCAGTACCTCTAGGACCAGAAAATAAATACGCATGCATAAATCTATTATTAGTAATAGAGTTTTTAACAATTTTAACAACATACTTTTGGCCATAAATTTCGTCTAGCTTTTTAGGGCGATATTTACGATATAAAGCAACATATTCCATACCATCACACTCCCTTACAAAATATATAAAATATTATAACATAACACAAAATTTAAACAAAGATTTTAACTATTTTTTATTAAAAAAAATCATAATGCTAAAACAAAAAATAATGTTTCACGTGAAACATCATGAGTAATGGTAAAGAACAAAAAATTTTGCGTTAAAAAACCAAAAAAGTATATTATAAAATTATTTCCCGGGAAATAATTTTATAGCAAAAAAACATATTAACAGTTATTCTTTTATGTAAATAACAAGTAAATAAAATTATAATCAATTAACATGTAAAAAAGTAAAATTCACATGTTTTTAGGGATTAACACTATGTTTCACGTGAAACATAGTGTAATTTTTAAATTATCATTACAAACTCAAATTATTTCCCAGGAAATAATTTAGAAACAAATACTTATTAACAATTAGTATAAAAAATAAATATATTATAAAAGTATATATGTTTCACGTGGAACATTAAAGATTCCTCAATTCCTTAAAAAAATCAGAAACTAATGAAAAATATTTAGTATCACAATCAATTTTAGTGTATTTAACATTAGAAATATTTTTATCTAAGTTTTCAGAATAATTAGAATTCAACAAATAAAAAACATTTTTTATTCTTGATTCCCCAATTGCAGCATTACACATCTTGCAAGGTTTTAAAGTTACATACATAGTACAATCATCTAAATGCCATGATTTTAATGATTTACAGGCTTCAATAATACACAAAATTTCGGCATGATAAACAGAAACATTACTAGTATTTTTTTTATTATGAGAAGAAGCAATAATCTCATTATCTTTAACAATAACAGCGCCAACAGGAACATTACCTTCATTATAAGCAATTTCAGCTTCTTTAATAGCAATATTCATAAAATCATTCATAAAATACCTCCATAAGCAATAATGTTTCACGTGAAACATATATTCAAAACTCAAAAATTCAAAAATTATTTCCCGGGAAATAATTTAATAAAAATAATAAATAAAAAAGTGCACACACATAGAGGATCTTAAGGCTGCTATTTTCCAATCCTGACCTGGTTCAACCATATGTGTTGCACATAAAAATAATATAATAAATAGTAATCAAAGTCAATATATTTTATTTTTAAAAATTTTAAAAGTATAAAACAAATTAATAATAATTATATATGTTTCACGTGAAACATTAGAAATTGTATTTTTTTGTTTTACTTAGTTATAAAAATAAGTACTAAATGTATAAACATAACAACATAAATTCAAAAAAATATTTCCCGGGAAATATTTTTTTAATAAAACAAATATAATTAAAACACTAAAAACAAACATGTTTCACGTGAAACATAATGAAAAACCCAAATAAAATAAGGATTTGCTACATTATATTCACAATCTTAATAAAGAATTTACTTTAGTTAAAAAAGTTATTAACAATAATTAATGTTAGTAACTTTCATTATTTTTTATTATTAAAAAAGTAATGTTTCACGTGAAACATTACTCATTTATAGATTCTTCAACTACAGTTAATTCAGAATTATCACTAGTCTCTTGCTGATCATCTTCCGTAGATTTTTCAGCAACAGTAACCGAAGTAACAACTTGGTTTTCTCTTAAATTCATAAGTCTAACACCTTGTGTATTTCTTCGCAAAGTAGAAATTTTGCTAACATCAAGTCTAATAATAGTACCTTCGTCTGTAGTAATTATTATATCCTCATCCCCAACAACAGATTTAAATGTAACAATTAATCCATTCTTTTCAGTAATATTAAGAGCTTTAACACCCTTACCTCCACGATGAGTCAATCTATACTCTTCTACATCAGTCTTTTTACCATAACCCTTTTCCGTTACAACAAGTATCAACTGAGACTTATTAACAACTTCAGCTCCAACTACAACTGCATCTAACATATCAATACCTTTAACACCAGAAGCCGACCTGCCCATTATTCTAACTTCGTTTTCATTAAATCTAACCATTCTACCAATATTAGATGCCATGATTACCTCATTATTACCAGTAGTCTTTTTAACACTAGTTAACATATCACCATCTTTAAGAGTTATAGCAATCTTACCATTTTTACGAATAGAATCAAATTCAGCTACATCAGTTCTCTTAACCAAACCATTTCTAGTAAAGAACATCAAATACTTAGCATCTTCTTCATTAGATATTGGAATAATAGTATTAACAAACTCATCCTTCTCTAAAGGTAAGATATTAACAATTGGAACACCTTTAGATTGTCTACTAAATTCAGGTATTTCATATCCTTTAACACGATATACCTTACCAAAATTACTAAAGAATAGTAAATAATCATGAGTATCACAAGTTATTAACATTTCAACATAATCTTCATCGTTAGTAGACATCCCCTTAATACCTACACCACCACGGTTTTGACTGCGATAAGTATCAGCGACCAAACGTTTGATATATCCTCTTTTTGTCATTGATATTACGCTTGTTTCGTTAGGAATTAAAGACTCATCATCAATATAGTCAATAGCAGTCATATCAATATCAGTACGTCTTTCATCACCATATTTATTTTTAATTTCAAGAAGTTCTTCTTTAATAATACCAAGAACTCTTTCCTCAGAAGCCAAAATAGCCTTATATTCAGCAATCTTTTCAAGAAGTTCAGCAAGCTCGTTTTCAATCTTTTCTCGTTCTAAACCAGTTAGTCTTCTAAGACGCATTTCTAAAATAGCATTTGCTTGTGCTTCAGTAAGACCAAATCTACTCATTAAACCATTACGAGCAACATCATCATCTTGAGCAGCTCTAATAAGCTTAATTACTTCATCTATATTATCAAGAGCAATTTTTAATCCTTCCAAAATATGGACTCTCTTTTCAGCTTTATCTAAGTCAAATTTAGTTCTACGAATGATAATTTCTTTTTGAAAATCAATATATTTAGAAATAATATCCTTAAGTCCTAGACTCTTAGGAACACCTTGATCAAGCATTAAAAAGTTTATACCATAATTAGTTTGAAATTGCGTATGTTTGTATAAATTATTTAAAACGACCTGAGGATTTGCATCCCTTTTCAAAGTAATAGTAATTTTAATACCATCTTTTAAATCTGTATGATAATCGGAAATACCATCAATAACCTTATTATGTACAAGTTCAGCAACCTTATTCTTAAGTTCAGATGTATTAACACCATAAGGAACTTCATCAATAACAATATAATTTTTGCCATTTTTTTCCTCAATAGTAGCCCTACTTCTTATAGTAATAGACCCCCTACCAGTCTCATAAGCCTTACGAATACCACTATTACCAAGAATAATAGCACCAGTAGGAAAATCAGGACCCTTAACATAATTCATAAGTTCATCCAAAGTAACATCAGGATTATCAATATAAGCAACGCACCCATCAATAACTTCACTCAAATTATGTGGCGGAATATTAGTAGCCATACCAACTGCAATACCCATAGTACCATTAACTAAAATATTAGGAAATCTACTTGGTAAAATACTAGGTTCTTGTTCAGACTCATCAAAGTTTGGTTCAAAATCAACCGTATTCTTATTAATATCACGTAAAAGTTCTAGTGACATTCTAGATAATCTTGATTCAGTATAACGCATTGCAGCGGCTCCATAACCTTCAATATTACCAAAGTTACCATGTCCATCTACAAGCATATAACGATAATTAAAATCTTGAGCCATTCTAACCATCGCTTCGTAAATAGAACTATCACCATGAGGATGATATTTTCCCATAACATCCCCAACTATTCTTGCACTCTTCTTATGAGGTTTATCAGGAGTATAACCAGATTCATACATTGAATAAAGAATTCTACGATGAACAGGTTTAAGTCCATCTCTTAAATCAGGAAGAGCACGAGACACTATAACACTCATCGAATATTCTAGGAACGATGTTTCAATTTCATTTACTATATTGTTTTCTTCTAATCTATCTCTACTATGATCCATTTCTAACCCTCCTATATATCCAAATTAGTGACATATGTCGCATTTTCCTCAATAAACTTTCTTCTAGGTTCAACCTCATCACCCATAAGCTTACTAAATGCTTCATCTGCAGACATAATATCATCAACAGTAATCTTTCTAAGTATTCGTTTATTTATATCCATAGTCGTTTCATTAAGTTCCTCAGCATCCATTTCACCAAGACCCTTCATACGCATAATATCATACTTAGTGTTTTCTTTTAAACCAGCAAGATATTCATCTCTTTCTTCATCATTTAAAACATATTTAATAGTCTTTCCATGTTTTATACAATATAAAGGTGGTTGTGCAGCATAAACATGACCTGCTTCCACAATAGGTCTAAAGAACCTATAAAACAACGTAAGAAGTAAAACCCTAATATGTGAACCATCTACATCAGCATCGGTCATTATTATAATTTTGTGATATCTAAGTTTAGAAAGATCAAAATCCTGGCCAATACCAGTACCAAAAGCAGTAATAATAGTCTTAATTTCTTCATTTGATAAAGCCCTATCAAGTCTAGCCTTTTCAACATTTAAGATCTTACCACGTAAAGGTAAAATAGCTTGAGTCATAGAGTCTCTTCCCTTAATAGCAGATCCTCCAGCAGAATCCCCTTCGACTAAGAATATTTCACACTTTGATGGATCTTTATCCTTACAATCAACAAGCTTACCACCAAAATTAATAACATCGAGATCTCCCTTTCTACGAGTAGTCTCACGAGCTCTTTTAGCAGCAACCCTTGCCCTACTTGCAGTAATTGCCTTATCAACAATAATTCTAGCTTGAGAAGGATTTTCCATCAAAAATCTCTCAAATCCTTCACCAAAAATTCTACTTGCTATTTGTCTAACCTCAATATTACCAAGTTTAGTCTTAGTTTGCCCTTCAAACTGAGGATTAGGATGTTTACAAGAAACAATCATTGTAATACCTTCCTTAACATCATCAGCTTGAAGATTATCATCCTTTTCCTTTAAAGCATTAATCTTACGAGCATACTTATTAAGAATGCGGGTAAGAGCAAGTCTTACACCATCCTCATGAGTACCACCTTCATGAGTATTAATGTTATTAACAAAAGAATAAACATTAGCATTATAAGTTTCATTATATTGTAAAGCTACTTCAATAGAAATATCATTTTCAACACCAGAAACATCAACAATAGTTTCATGAATAGGTTTCTTATTAGTATTAATCATCTTAACATATTCAGATATACCGCCTTCATATAAAAATTCATCTTTCTTATCAACTTCACGCTCATCAATAAGAATAAGTTTTAAATCACGATT